>JAZLKQ010000067.1:0-4363 GCA_045597745.1 Bacteroidaceae bacterium
GGAATGAGAGTCCACCGAAGTTTGATCCACCGCCGAAGCAACCGATCACGATGTCTGGATATTCGCCCGCCATAGCCATCTGTTTCTCTGCCTCGAGGCCGATGACAGTCTGGTGGAGGCATACATGATTGAGTACCGAACCGAGTGTGTACTTGCAGTTAGGAGTCTGAAGAGCGAGTTCTACTGCCTCAGAGATAGGTGTACCGAGTGAGCCTGTGTGGGTAGGATCCTTAGTGAGGATATCCTTGCCGGCACGTGTAGACATAGATGGTGAAGGTGTAACCTGTGCGCCGAATGTCTGCATGATGCTACGACGATAAGGCTTCTGCTCATAGCTGATCTTTACCTGATATACTGCCGCATCGATGCCGTATACACTGGCAGCGTATGAGAGAGCAGCGCCCCACTGACCTGCACCGGTCTCTGTAGTGATGTTGGTCACGCCTTCCTGCTTGCAGTAGTATGCCTGAGGGATGGCAGAGTTGAGCTTATGGCTACCTACAGGGCTCACGCTCTCATTCTTGAAATATATGTGAGCTGGAGTGCCGAGCGCCTTCTCGAGTCCGTATGCACGAACGAGTGGCGTAGAGCGATAGTAAGCATACTTTTCCCTTACCTCTTCTGGTATCTCAATCCATGAGTCAGTGTCGTTGAGCTCCTGACGTGAGCACTCTTCGCAGAAGATAGGATAAAGGTCCTCTGCCTTCAAAGGCTGCTTAGTCTGTGGATGGATTGGTGGCATAGGCTTGTTCTTCATGTCAGCCTGAATGTTGTACCAGTGTGTTGGGATCTCGCTCTCTGGCAAGATGAATCTTTTTTGTTTCATGGGTTATTAGTAATTAAAGAATTAATAAATTCTTGTCACAAAGATAAACAAATATTATTGAAAGTTTGTATAAATGTATAGTAATTTGTCAATAATATGTGCAGAAATGTGTAATCAAGACGATTTTTTTGTATGTTTGCATTGTTATTAACCAATATCATGAACTTATGTATTTGTTTAATGTAGAAATTGCAACTGACCTCGATGAGCTCGTATACATCGAGGTAGTAGCTGAAAATGCTGACGACGCCTTAGTATTGGCGGAGGAGAAGTATCTAAATGGTGAGTACGGATTCCATGGTTCGGTCATCATATACAGCGATATCAAAGGCTGCTGGGATCTGTAAGTGAAGGTTGAGCACATAAAAGCGAATCAATTTTGGTCATGCCAAAATACAGAAAAGCTCATAACACAAAGCAGAATGCCAATCAGCAGAGAGATGAATGGCTGGGGTGTACATGTAGACGATATAACCAACTTTGACATACAACCCAATGTCATCGACGGCAAAATGCCCGAAGATGCGGAGGAAGAGATATATCGACCATGCCATAGAGAGGGCTTTGGCATGTATTGCACTTGAGGAGAATCAGGATATTCTATCATGTAATGTAACTAACAAATATGAAATATAAAGACCTGTTCATCGACTTTGATGATACGATATATGACACTCGTGGCAATGCGGAGATAGCGTTGGGCGAACTGTACGAGCACTTCGGTCTGAACCGTTATTTCGATGATATACATGACTTTACCCTACCCTACTGGAAGGCTAATGTAGAGTTGTGGGGGCAGTATAGCAAGGGCGAGATAGAGCGTGACTATCTGATAGTCGAGCGATTTCGCCGTCCCTTGTCATGCGGTCATGGGCTCAATCCCGACCGAGACTTTTGCCTCAAAGTAAGTGATGTGTTCCTCGACCTGTGCAGTACGAAGCCCGGCATATTGGCAGGTGCTCGCGAGTTGCTCGACTATCTGAAAGGCAAGTACAGACTGCATCTGTGCAGCAACGGATTTCACGAGGTGCAGTACCGCAAACTGGACGCTTCTGACACGACGAGGTATTTTGACACCATAGTTCTGTCCGAAGATGCAGGCGTCAACAAGCCCGCAAAGGCATTCTTCGACTATGCGCTGAGAGTGACAGGAGCCGACGCCGAGTCTACCATCATGATTGGTGACAATCTCAACACCGATATACTTGGAGCTCAACGAGCCGGCATCGACACGCTGTACTTCAATCGTTGGCAGACTGACGACACGGAGGAGGTGACGTACCGGGTGGACAGCCTCAAGGACATAATAGGCATATTGTAATATCATACTCTAAGACATGAATAGACCGACAATATTTAGAGAGTACATCTGGCTCGTCAATGTCATATACCGCAACGGCAAGTTGTCGCTGGCTGAGATAAATGACAAATGGAAGCAGACGGACATGAGTGGAGGGCGTGATATGCCGAGGACAACATTCAATCGACACCGAGATTCCATAAGCGACATCTTTGGCATTGACATAGAGTGTGACATCAAGGCGGGCTACAAATACTATATACACAATAGTCGTGCTCTGCGTGAGAACTCCATACAGAAATGGATGTTTTCCACTCTCTCGGTAAATAATATAATAGGAGAAAGCCTTTCGCTGCAGAATCGCATACTCTTGGAGACCATCCCTTCAGACAACGACTGGCTGCAGATGATACTTGAGGCGATGAAGAAGAACCTCATGATACGTGTCAGTTATCTGAAGTATGGTGCAGAAGAGACTAAGACACAGACGTTTGCTCCATATTGCATCAAGTTGTGGAAGAAGCGTTGGTACCTGCTTGCCCGTATGCAGGATGAGGTTCATGCAGAGGAAGACAAAGGACATCCTACAGATGGTCACAAGGCGGTAAACAAGTCGGGGCAGGACCAGTATCGAGTGTATTCGTTTGACAGAATGAGAGACGTGGAGATAACAGACCGCAAGTTTGACATCGACCCAGCATTCTCCGCCGAGGACATCTTCGGCGAGTGCTATGGAGTGATAGCAGGAGACGGCACTCAGTGTCGGCGAGTCGTGCTGAGAGCTTACGGCAACAACATGTACTACCTACGTGACTTGCCTCTGCATCAGTCGCAGCGTATGCTCAAGGCTACGGACGAATATGCTGACTTCGAGTACTTCATACGTCCTACCGTAGACTTCAAAAATCATATACTCAGCCATGGCAACCGTCTCAAGGTGCTCTCCCCTCCCGAACTTGCACAGGACATTAAGGATATGCTCCGCAAGGCGATGGAGATGTATTGAACTATAGAGCCGCACTGACTCGCATTATGTCATTTACTAAATATTAAGTGAAAATATCAGTAACAATATGAAACAATTTACTACATTCATTGTCATGATGGCATTGCTATCAATGACTTCTTGCAACCATAATGGCTGCAACGCAAACAATGATTCTGCTCAGGAATGTACAGATACTGTATCAGAATCAAAGTCTACCGACGCCTTTGAAGCATTTGCAGAACATTTCAGCGAGACTGCCTCATTTGCATACGCAGAGGTTGGTGGCACAAAGGTTATGCTCGTCTCACAAGAGACTTTCGGCAATAATGAAAACGAAGACAAAGAGGCTATCGAGGCAACAATATTTGCACTTGATACGAAAGGCAAGATCATAAGTCTGGGTTCTATCCGTTCGCAGGGAACGCTCTATCCTGTATCACTACTGGATGGCAAGATTATGGTAGCAGGTCATCAGTTTGTTAGGATATACAGCATCAGAGGAGATGTTCCTGAACTCGTACTTGACAGCTATAAGGAAGGTGAAGGTCAGGAAATGGCGGAGATGTTCAAGACTTTTGAGAAAGGAACGTCTGTCAAATTCAGCAAGAAGCTATCTAAATAAGTTTTAATACAATCATACATAAAGGCTATGCGCAAACATCTGATTAACATACTATCGGCACTGTTCCTTATCGGTATAGTTGCAACCATCATGCCTGGATGCAGCAAGAACAGCGACACGGAATGTCAACCTACCATTGAACGTATCAAGCAGAAAGGTGTCCTTCTCGCTGGAACAACAGGCGACTACCACCCACTCACATTTCTCGAACAGGATGGAAGTTACACTGGATTTGGCATCGAAGTGGCGGAAGCTATCGCGAAAGAACTTGGAGTAGGCATCAGATTCGTTCCGACCTCTTGGCCTACACTTACTGCAGACGTACTGGAAGAGCCTCAGAAGTTTGACCTTGCCATAGGCGGCATTACCATAACAGACAAACGCCTGGAAACCATGCTGATGAGCGAAGGGTATCTCGCTAACGGAAAGACGATATTGTGCAGACGTACTGATGCAGACAAGTACAAGTCCTTGGAAGACATCGACAAACCAGAAGTCAGAGTGATGGTGAACCCAGGTGGAACCAACGAACTACTTGCTAAGGAGAAGCTAACTCATGCCACAATCATAGTCCATGAGAGCAACCTTGAGATCCCCCGTCTGATAGCTGAAGGTGAGGCAGACATC
>JAZLKQ010000068.1:0-4288 GCA_045597745.1 Bacteroidaceae bacterium
GTGGATGTCCTGTAGAAAAAGAGGTTGCATTATGCATAATGTTTTACAAACTTCTTAGTTGGCATTTGAGTTCAAGCCCAAGAGTGGAAAGTACCGCTTGTAAAGTGCTCAGGGATGGATTGCCAGTGCCACGTTCCATTGCGACAAGTGTCTCCATAGTTCTGCATGATTGTGTGCCATAATCATATAAAGATGCATTAATATTCAATATTTCTTACACATTCTATGATTGATACAAGATATTTGTACTATATTTGCGGTATCATCAGTTGAGATGAATATTATTGAAATATATGTGTCGTTGTGACACAAGTACTAATTTATAAAGAATATGCCTATGAGGTAAAACTTATTAGAAGACATAAGACAAAAAAGCGTTAGCTTTATTCTTGTTTCAGAAAATCGGCAAATTTGATGAAGCACACAAGAGTAAAAGTTGATGCTCACGCCATCTTGGCGTGGGCTTTTACTCGTATATGTGTGCATGGTGTTTGCCGATACCTCTGAAACGTAGACGAAGTTATTAGTCCATGCCTTTTTTGTTGTCTTAATTCTACATCTATGGACTGTGAATAGATTATTAACATCAACAAATCAACAAATTAGTTTTATGTCAAAAGTTTGTAAAGAATGTGGACATCAATTAAATGATTACGTAGAGGTTTGCCCTAATTGTGGCTGTCCTATAGAAAAAGAGGTTGCTTCAGCGTCTGTTGACAATGATGTCTTGAATCACGGAAAGAGTACCGAGGCAGAATCTATTGTGACTGATGCTGCGGAAAGCGTAAAGACATGGATAAATGTTCTTGCGTATGCGACTTTGATTATTGGAATAATTGCAATGATTGCAGGAACTGCTGTTTTGGCTGATGGCGAAGGAGCAGGAATCGTAATACTCGGTTATGGAATCGTTTCCATATCAAGCTTCTTAATAATGAAGTTGCGTGCAAATCTGATCTGGGCTATCATTATGCTCTTTGTGAATATGTCAACAACACTTAAACGAATTGAAATTAAATTGGAGAAAGATGGCGCTAATTAATTGTCCTGTATGCGGTAAATCTATAAGTGATAAGGCCGTGAAATGTCCTCATTGTGAAAAAGAAGAAAGAGAAAAGGAGAGAAAAATAGATAGAATTGTTGTTGTCAGCTATATTGCAATTGTTATTATAGTAACTGTGGCAATATGTTTATTCTGGCACAAGTAATTTTAAGAAAAAACTATCATTTGCCCCTGCGATTGTATCAAAGGGGCATTATTATCTGACAGGTGGAAAGCGTTCCTGTATTATATAAACTTTTACAAACTTCTAAGTTGGCATTCGATTTTAACTCCAAGAGCGTGGAAGGCTCCGCTTCATAATTTACAATATATTGTGATTTTCGTATGCCAAGTGCATTATGCGGTAAATGTAATTTGCACATACATATAGCGATTCGTTAATCATTCATGTTACTATGTGAATGTAAATGAATGATCATTCACCAACTTTTACATACATCTTTCACGCTTTTCGTTATGCCATACAATATGTTACAAAGATGTGGAAGATGTTTGATATGTTTTGTGTGTGAGAGCATTATACCGAACTTTTGAAAGGCTTTGTGTTATTAGTGTATAAAAATACGGTCACGTGCTTCACAGCAGGTGACCGCGGGAGATAATTCTTACATTATTCTCCCTTACCAAAAAGAAATTATAAATGTGCTTTAACTAAGCGATTGAAAACTTCTTAATGAATAATTTGATTATATAAATAGGAATTAATGGAATGATCTCTTGAATTATATTGTTCTATTAGTGTGTGATTGTCCTAACTGCTACGCATGGGGCGGTACAGTATTAATACGTACGATAGAGCAACCAAGCGTCAGGATATGTAGCGCGGAGTGAGTTGCGTGAAGACACTGCAGAAGCTCTGTCGTCGAATGATGATGCAACTACACGATACATGCCAGTCTCTGGATTCTGAGCAACCTGTGCACTGTAACCCTTGTTGACAAGAGTGTTGCGGAGGTTGTTGGCGTTGTCTACGCTCTTGAATGAACCGCAAACCACGTTGTATGCTTTGAGAGAACCGCCATTCATGACGTTGAGGCGCTCGCTACGAAGGTCTGAATTGTCAACCACCTGCTCTGTAACAACTGGGGCTACAACTGGCGCAACCTCTACAGGCTCGCTATATTGCTGTGCGTTCTGCTCTGCCGCCTGTGCCTTTTCGTATGCTTTCTTGTAACTGCTCTCTGATGATTTGCATGACACGAATGCTAATGCTGAGATGAGGGCAAGGCCCAACAACAAATTTTTCTTCATAATGTATCTGTTTTTAAATGATTGAATAATTCTTTTTGGCTTCTTTTTTGTAGTGAATGTATATATTGTGAGAACACAAATCTTTAGAATTTTGATTATCTCTTATCCTTAACTCTGACAAAACTTGATTCCTTGACTGCTTTCTTCAGACTGACAGCAGACCTGAAGTTCACATTCTTGACCTTGACTGATTGTGCCCTGAGGTCGTCTTCGCTTTCGACGAGCTTTGACTCTGCCGACAGAGAGAATGTGCCAAGTCCATCAATGTTGACATTGTAGCCGTTCATGAGGCAGTTGGCTACAGATGACGAGAGCGCTTCTATTGCTGCTCTCATGTCTGCAACAGTAAGTGTGCATCCTGATGCAATCTCTCTGCAAAGGCTTGGTGTGTCAATCGTGCCTTTTGTGACAACTTGTGCATAATAACCCTTTTTGGGTTGCTTGCTTATGTTGTCCTTCATTGGAGTTAATCTGTATGGGATGCTCATCTTATTATTACTATGTACTTATTTAATTAATACATTATACACCTTATTTCTTTAAGTTGTAGAGCTTATTTTGTTAACATCTACATCTTTTTTTAAAAAGGTCTACTGCAAAGGTATAATGTTTTATTGTTCTGACCAAACATTTATTGCTAAAATTATGTTAATTGTATGTCAATTGCTTGTTTTTTATGTAAAAAGCAGTAATTTTGACGTTTGAAAAGACATTAATTGAGTTATTAACTTTAAAACAGAGACTAAAATGAAGAATGGAATTGCTATTTTGGCTGCTTTCTTAGGTGGTGCAGTCATTGGTGGAGCAGCAGGTTTGCTTCTTGCTCCAGAGAAGGGTGAAGATCAGCGTCGTAAGATAAGATTAACACTTGCACGTCATGGCGTGAAGTTGAATAAGGAGGAGCTTAATCGACTTGTAGACGAAATCAAGTCAATCGGTAAGAGCAAGGAAGAGCCAGAAGAGGATTTTGATGTAGAATAATCTTGCATTGACCATCGTGTCAACTGTATAGACGCATGAAATATACGATAGATAACAGTAAGCCACTCCTTCGCTTGTTGGAGAGGTATGTAAGGCTCGAGGCTCTTGACAAACTTTCGCTTGTATTATCATTTGCTCTTATAACAGGTGTAGTATTTGCTTTGGGTGTGATGACGGTCTTTTGTCTTGTGCAGGGTTGTGTTGACGCTATCAATACCCTGGTAGGCAATCTTGCATACAGCTACTTTATAGTGGCTGGTGGCTTGCTCCTGATAATAATACTATTCTGTTTGCTGAGAAACAAGATTGTAGTCAATCCTGTAGTTTCTTTCTTCGCAAAGAGATTCTTCCCTGACGAAGAAGTGTCAGAGAATGGAGGTGTAAGATGAATTACTCCAAGATCCGTAACCGTGAGCAGCTGCTTGCAGAGAAGCAGAAGACGTTTCAGGCGCTTTCGGATGTGACTTACAATATGCGTGATGATCTCCGCAGGAGTTTTCTTCCGGAAAGCGATGACTATTTTGAGGCTCCAAGCGGTAGCATGAAGCGTGCTATAGGCTATGCCATTACTGGATATAAGACAGCAATGTCTATATCAAAGGTTATGAAGTTCTTTAAGAAAAAGAAACGTTGACTTCGACACCTTATATAATATAAGTGCAGTGTAAACATATAAGATGGCGCATGAGAATGAAAAGTTCTTGTGCGCCGTCTTTGTTTTTGTATATGTATAAGTGCATTTGTCGTGGTTTGTCTCTATTATGTGAGAATAAATGCCTAACTTTGTCGCTTGTTACAATAAATGTGCATATAAAGAGATGGACCAACAATATTCTTCGTCTTTGCTTACAAAGGCGGTCGATGAGTTTGCAAAGCTTCCTGGTATCGGTAGGCGTACTGCTATGAGGCTTGTGCTTCACATGCTGAGGCTTGAGCCAGATGTGGTAGATACCTTTGCCAATTCGCTTACGGACTTAAGGCATAATGTAAAAT
>JAZLKQ010000069.1:0-3975 GCA_045597745.1 Bacteroidaceae bacterium
TACAACTTCATTTTCCCACTCATGACTACCTTGAGCTATTGGATTGTTGTCTTCGTCGATAAGAACAGCCTTGATACGTGTAGAACCGAATTCGATACCAAGTACAGCTTTGCCAGCCTGAATTGTTTCTTTTGCTGTCATTTGTTTTATGTTGATTAGTAGTCATTTATACTTTTATACTGAAACAATCATAATGATTGTAACAGTGTAAAAGTATAATGACATTATTATTCTTTATTGATATGACATTAAATAATAATTATTTAAGTGCCTTGTTGAGCATGTAGTACACTTCGTTGTTGCGAAGATTCTGCTGGAAGCCTGCGATAGTTGTATTCTTGTTGATCTCGAGAATCTCTATGCCAAGCATTTCAGCGAAGTCCTCCCAATACTCTTCGGTAATATCGTAACCGAAAGCACTGTGGTGAGTACCGCCAGCAAGAATCCATGCACCTGCACCAATCTCGAATGTTGGCTGTGGAACCCAAAGTGCTGAAGCTACAGGAAGCTTTGGCATTGGCTTTGGTTCGATGCATTCAACCTGCTGAGTAATGATGCGGAAACGATTGCCGAGGTCTACGATTGTAGCCTTGAGACCTTCGCCTGTCTTAGAAGTGAATACGAGACGAGCTGTCTGCTGCTTACGTATACCGATACCGAGCATGTGAACTTCGAGAGTTGGCTTGTTAGTAGCGATGAGTGGTGTAACCTCGAGCCTGTGGCTCTGGAGGATAGAAGTCTGGCCTTCTGCAAAGTTGAGTGTATAGTCTTCGAGGAATGAAACTCCATGTTCATTGCCCTGATTCATTACCCAGATAGTGCGGTAGAGGCAAGATGTCTTCCAGTCACCTTCTGCACCAAATCCAATACCTTCTGCCATGAGGCGCTGTGAAGCAAGACCTGGTATCTGGTCAAATCCGCAGAAGTCAGGTGAATCTATATCTGCATCGCCGAGGTCATCGAAGTTAGTTGTGAATGCAGTTGCGCCTTCATCTTCAAGTACACGACGGATGGCGATTTCTGCCTTAGCTGCATTGCGTACCTTCTCCCAATATACTTCTTCACCAGACTCATCAATCTTGATTGTGTACTCCTTCTTGTAGGTCTCTACGAGTGCATCAACCTCAGTATCTGTTACCTTCTTGAAGTAATCCATAAGTGAAGATACTGGATAGTAGACAACATGATAGCCAAAACGCTGCTCGAACTCTACACGGTCGCCATCAGTAACAGATACGTTATTCATGTTCATACCAAACATGAGACAGCGTACTTTGTGAGCATCAGCAACACCTGCACAAACACGTGACCATACGCCAATCTGCTTTTGAGCTTCTTCGCTCTTCCAGTAACCAACTACAACCTTGCGTGGTACTCGCATACGAGTACAAATATGACCGAACTCGATATCTCCATGTGCAGACTGGTTGAGGTTCATGAAGTCCATGTCGATATCACTCCATGGGATTTCTGCATTGTACTGAGTATGGAAGTGGAGGAGTGGCTTCTGAAGTGCCTGAAGTCCCTTAATCCACATCTTAGCAGGAGAGAAAGTATGCATCCAAGTGATTACACCAACACAATTCTCACAGCTATTAGCAGCCTTCATGATGTCTTCTGCTTCTTCAGAAGACTTAACTGTACCCTTATATACTATCTTGACAGGAACATTACCGCTTGCATTGATACCTACAATCATCTCGTTAGAGTGCTCGTCTACCTGTCCCAAAACTTGCTCACCATAAAGAAGCTGTGTGCCTGATAGCCACCATACTTCCAAATTTTCAAATGCTTTCATGATTTTATTATTTATATGTTGTTAATAGTTATAATCTGCTTTTCTAATAATTAGAGTAGAATACTTGATTAGTGCTTCTGTCCCTTCTGTCCGTAATATGCATTTGGTCCATGCTTACGGTTGTAATGCTTTTCTACAAGAAGTGGATTCATAGTCAATTCAGGATTGACTGAGAATGCAACGAATGCCATCTTAGCACACTGCTCCATAACCTTGGCATTGTATACTGCATTGTCTGGTGAAGTACCCCATGAGAAAGGTCCATGATTCTTAACAAGAACTGCAGGAGTGTGGTCAGGATTAATATTACGGATGTTGAGGAATTCGTCAACAATCACATTTCCTGTCTCAAGCTCGTACTGTCCTTCTACTTCTTCCTTAGTCATATCTCTTGTACAAGGGATTGCCTTATAGAAGTAGTCTGCATGTGTAGTTCCGATATTTGGGATGTCCTTGCCTGCCTGAGCAAAAGCAGTTGCGTAAGTAGAGTGTGTATGTACTACTCCCTGTATATTTGGGAATGCTTTATATAATACAAGGTGTGTAGGTGTGTCAGATGAAGGGTTTAGATCACCTTCTACTACCTTGCCTGTATTGAGATCTACTACAACCATATCGCTTGCCTTCATGTCATCGTAGCTGACGCCAGATGGCTTGATAACTACAAGACCCTTTTCACGGTCAATACCAGAGACATTTCCCCAAGTGAAGATTACAAGTCCTTGCTTAACGAGGTCAAGATTTGCCTTGAATACTTTTTCTTTAAGTTCTTCTAACATATTCGATTAGTTTTAAGGTGGGTACTATTAATTGGCAATGCATTAATGCTTCCCACGAATAAATAGTTATGTATAATAAGTTTTAATTAAATTCGAATTTATATAGAGATGCTCCTCTACGGGAGTTCTCCTTGTCTATATACTCAGTCTTGACTATATAGTCTTTGTCAGCGATACTTCTGCGGAAGTTGCGCTTGTCAAGTTCTACTCCCAGTACGGCTTCATGTAAAGTCTGAAGCTGAGTGAGAGTGAAATAGTCGGGTAGGAGATTGATGCCTATAGGTCCATCCTGTATCTTGCGCTTCATAGTCTTTCTTGCTTTTTGTACAATAAGATTATGGTCAGAAAACAGTTGTGGCACTTCATCTACATCGATCCATTTTGCCCCATGTTCACGTATGGTTGAATCATCGAAGTCATCAGCCTTGATGAGAGCGTAATATCCAATTGTGACAACACGTTCTCCAGGGTCACGTTCTACTTCACCGAAAGCACCAAGCTGTTGCATATATACTTCGCTCAGTCCTGTGAAGTCTTTGAGCACACGTTGTGCTGCTTCATCTACACTTTCAGTAATTTCTACAAATCCTCCAATCAATGACCATTCGCCCTTACCTGGATCGTATGGTCGCTTCTGAATGAGGAGTTTGAGTTTACCATCCTTGAAACCAAAGATGATACAATCGACAGAAACAAGAAATTTAGAGTAAGTCTGATAGAATGCTGTCATTTCTATAGTTGTATGATACGGATAGTCTCTGTATCTTGATATTTATTTAGTAAGTGATTATAAACCTGCATCGGCAAACTATGCCTGTTCACCGATGCAGGTGAATATTGATAGAATCTAATTGTCTAAAAGTGTATTACCAGAGGAGGATGTAAAGGATAAGAGTGATGACACAGATACCAATAGTACCCCAAGTGTAACCACGAGTTGTGCTCCAAAGCTTGAGATCGATTGGGAGAGCCTTCACGTCCTTCTTAGTAGATGTAGAGTTGCTATAGAGCCATACAGCGTTGCAACCAACAAGTACACCGAAGAAGATGAATGCCTGGAAACCTATGTCGTTGAGGTAAGCTGTTACGTCTGTGCTGTCGCCCATAATTACAACCACGATAGCAGCGATAATCATAAGTGCACCAGCACCACCGAGAACCTTTGCCCACTTCATCATAGCGCTCTTGTCTGCTCCAGATGGTGTGTCGCAGTTTACGAACTTCTTGTCGATGAGAGATACAAGGATGAAGAATGAAACTACGATGATGAAGATGTAACCAGCACGGAACTGGAACGCTACATCAGGAAGAGCGAACTTGAAGATAACACCGAGTGGGATAGTAATAATAGCTGTCCATACTGCTGCTGTAGAAGATGCACGCTTCCAGAGGAGACCG
>JAZLKQ010000070.1:0-3834 GCA_045597745.1 Bacteroidaceae bacterium
CATTGAGGGATTGGAGGGAAAGGCTTACACACTGCTTGCATATTCCAAGGCTATGAAGCGTAAAGTGCGACTTGTCATATGGATAATGCCCAATAAGAAGCACAAGCTTTTCTTCTCCACAAAGCTCACGATGACTGGTGAGGAAGTACTCAGAACTTACAGATCCAGGTTCCAAATCGAGTTCTGTTATTATGACAAGTATATCGTTATGAGAAGTTACGGTCTTCTCAATAGTACAAATCTACTGATTGCTTGATTTTTATGCGTTAAGCTTGTCATAAATACTTCTCATAATATTATATTATAGGTGAAAGGCATATGCCCTAACCAAAATATAATCATTATGCAAGAAGTAAAGATTCAAGACCTGACGGATCGTTGTCTCAAGTACTTCAATGACAACTGTTACACGGAGAACCGAATCTCTAAGTACAAAAGTCTTTGGCGTACGGGCATCATCCGCTACATGAATGAGCATGGCATAGAATGCTACTCGCCCTCAGTTGGAGCAGACTTCGTATCCACCTGCCATTATCAAGGAGAGGTCAGGCATCAGGAGCGCGAGAAGATCCGCAGTGTTCAAGTACTGGATGACATGTTGCAGCTTGGCCACATTCGTAAGGTATGTATAACGCCGGTGCATCATTCTTTAGACGGTGAGATTGGCAATGAGATGGAGAAACTCATATCTCATCTCACAAACCTTCGCCGAAGTGAAACGACAATAAAGGACTACCGTCTGTATTTAAGTGAGTTCCTTACACATCTCAATGCCTCAGGTGTAGTACATGTGTATCAGATAACAGACAATCACATCCTGACTTTCATATCTTCCCATCCGACGAACAAGGTCAACATCGTTTCTGCCTTACGTGTTTTGTTCCGTTTCTGGAAGCAAGAACATATTGTAGATGATAGGTATGATGGACTGTTTGACACCTACAAGGTACGTAAACGGGAACGAGTTCCTTCGTATTTTACAGCTACTGAAGTTTTAACCATAGAAAATTCCATATCAAGAAGCAGTTGCGTCGGTAAGCGTAACTATGCTATGGTTCTTCTTGCGTCACGTTTGGGGCTACGGGCATCAGATATTGCAGGACTTCAGTTTTCTGAGATAGACTGGGACAAGGATACCATCACTCTTGTAATGCAGAAGACGAGAAAGGTTATCGAATTGCCTCTGCTTGCAGATGTTGGTAATGCCATCATCGATTATCTTCAGCATGGCAGACCCAAATCTGAGTTGCAGAACATCTTCATATCAAGCAGAGCTCCTTATGTGGCAGCAACCAAGTCAATGGTGTGTGCTGCTATCAACGCCATCATCTGTAAATCCGGAGTTGATACTACAAGCAAGCATCATGGCCCTCACTCTTTGCGTCATTCGCTCGCAAGCGCAATGCTCGAAGGTGGCACGACGATTCCTGTGATATCCGAGTCCCTTGGACATCGCAGTACAGAGACAACGATGACCTATCTGAAGATAGACATCAAATCATTGCAGAAATGCGCCTTGCCTGTACCATCTGTGCCAGAGGAGTTTTACATGCAGAAAGGAGGTGCTTTCTATGGCTGAGCAATTCAATTACTCAAGTGTGCTCGCGCCTCACATGAAGCACCTGCTTGATATAAAGTACTCTGCAGGCATTAGTGCCCATCGCATGAAATGGATACTGAAGGAGTTTGATGACTTTGCGAACAAGGTACATCTTGCAGATCCGCATATCACAGAGGCCTTTATACAGAAGTGGCGTGCAACGCGCATATCCGACTGCGAAAGAACACTCTATGCGAAGTACTCCGTATGGCATCAGCTTACGACCATGATGGCAAGGTGTGGATGCTCATGCTTTATTCCACGCTTACCCAAGCAGCCAAAGCCTAACTTCACTCCGTATATTTTTACGCAGGAACAGATCGCCTCTATTCTCAAGGCGGCAGATACCTGCAGACTTTATGACATACGTATGGGAACTGCACTCTTTGCAATGCCGACATTATTGCGGTTACTTTACAGCACCGGCTTAAGAGTGTCCGAGGCTTTATCCATCAGGAACGAAGATGTACATATAGATGGATGCTACATTCATATACGCAAGACCAAGAATGGAAGTGAACGTGTAGCACCTCTTTGTGAGTCGATGCAGGAGGTGCTTAGTGTTTACCTGACACATCGTGACAGAATGCCAATCAAGGGAATAAGCGCCGACAAGAGCCTTCTTTTCGTCAAAACAGACGGCACAGAGTTTAAGGCAGGCTGTGTATATAATCACATGCGGAAACTGCTTGATATATGTGGAATACCCCATAAGGGAAATCACTTGGGGCCACGTGTACATGACCTGCGCCATACGAATGCCGTACATGCATTGGTACAGATGGGACATGAAGGCATGGATCTCTATACAAGTCTGCCTATACTGTCCACCTGCCTTGGCCATCACTCCTTGAGTGCTACTGAGCAATATGTACGCCTGACCTGCGCCATGTATCCAGAGATGGAAGAGCAATGCTCGGAAATCAATGCCTTCGTATATCCAAAAAACAACGTGGCTTATGATTACGACGACTGATTTCGCAAAGCATCTAAGCCGCTTCCTTTCTGAATATCTGCCCCATGAACGAAACGTAAGTCCAAATACAATTGCGTCTTATCGTGATACCTTCCTACAGTACATAGAGTATATGAAGGAAGTGAAGTCCATAGGTGTAGATAAACTACAGCTAAAGGATATGACTCTCAGCAGTGTGAGTGGTTTTCTCAGATGGGTGCTTGAGGTCAGGAAATGCTCTCCGGCAACTCGCAATTATCGTCTTGCCGCTATACACTCTTTCTGCTGGTATCTGCAATATGTAGTCATTGACAAGATGGATGAGTGGCAGAGGATATTGAGTGTCAAAGCCATGAGGACTGATGGATCCTCCCTAAACTATCTTACTGCAGATGGAATAAAACTCATTCTGGAGCAGCCTGACATTACCACCTGGCGAGGACGCAGAGATTTGGCTTTGTTATCCCTGATGTATGATACAGGTGCACGAGTTACAGAGATGGCAGATCTTACAGTGGATAGTGTACGAATACGTAGTGAACCATATACAATCCGTATTGTAGGAAAAGGACGTAAGGCGCGTATTGTACCTCTCGTAAAAGAGCAGGTGGAAATCCTGTGTAGGTACATGGATGAGAATCATCTGCATGACAGCAATAAGGCAGCATATCCTCTGTTTTACAACAACAGGCATGAGAAACTTACAAGGGAAGGCATCACTTATATCCTGCTTAAATATGCAGATACGGCCAGAATATTAATGCCGGATTTGATACCAGAGCGAATCAGTTGCCACTCTTTGCGTCATAGTAGAGCCATGCATCTCTTGCAGGCAGGTGTAAATCTTGTTTACATACGAGACATACTCGGACATGTATCTATACAGACAACAGACATCTATGCTCGTGCTGACTCAAAAGCCAAGCGTGAAGCACTCGAAAAAGCGTATACAGATCTCACGCCTAACAATGCTTCAGAGAAGACATGGGAGGGCAATAAGAACCTAAAAGACTGGCTAAAAGGTTTGAGTCGATGATATTGTTATGAGAAGTCTAACGGAGAAGTAATCCTGTAAAGACTTGATTATCAGCAAAACAATCCGGATAACTTCTCATAACGATATACTTGTCATAAAAGAACTTATGAGAAGCTTGTCATAACTGTTACCGCGATGCCAAGCAGTTCGTAGGACTTACCCATTGTCAGGCAAGGCACACGCGTCAGCTGGACTTCTCCTACAACGCATCCTTCTCTGCACTGAACGTGGCGAAGGTCATGA
>JAZLKQ010000071.1:0-2225 GCA_045597745.1 Bacteroidaceae bacterium
GGATTGTCTTCCATGCAATCTACAGGCTTCGAAGTCGATACATTGTTTATAGATGAAGGATTCGGTACGCTGTCACCAGAGTTCCTCGATCCTGTCATCATGTCACTCAAGCGTCTGTATGAGCAGTATGGCCGTCGTGTAGGTATCATATCACACGTAGAATCGCTCAAGTCAAAGATACCTGTAACTATAGAAGTTACGCGTGAAGGTAGTTCGAGCAGTAAGGTAGAGATAGTGACATATTGACAATACAAGGCATAATTATTCAGACAATATATAGTGGCATCTTCGGGTGCTGACAATATTTAATTTTATACATTTTTGACATGAACAAACAAGCAGATATCATAAATACACCATATCCGCTCATCACCATACTCGGACCTACAGCTTCGGGTAAGACAACATTTGCTGCACATCTTGCTCATCGTATAGGGGCGGAGATCATAAGTGCGGATAGCAGACAGGTATATTGCAGTATGGACCTGGGTACGGGAAAGGACCTTGATGACTATACAGTAGATGGCGAGGCAATACCTTATCATCTCATAGATATTGCAGATGCCGGCAGCAAATACAATGTATACCAGTATCAGCACGATTTTCTCGAGGCATATCAGGATATCACATCACGTGGTGTGACGCCGATACTGTGCGGTGGTACTGGTCTATATCTCGAGAGTGTACTGCGTAGCTACAGGTTGTCGCCGGTTCCACAGAATCCAGAGTTGAGAGCGTCGCTCGAGGGTAAGTCGCTCCAGCAACTGACGGAGATACTCTCTACATACAAGAAGTTGCACAACACTACCGACGTGGACACTGCACAGCGTGCTATCAGAGCCATAGAGATAGAGGACTACTATAAGCACACTCCACTGGAAGGACGCGAGTTTCCTGACATCAAGAGTATTGTGATAGGTCTTGATATAGACAGAACACTCCGTAGAGAGAAGATCACACGTCGACTCAAGGAGCGACTTGATGCAGGAATGCTCGATGAAATCAGGAATATTCTTGCATCGGGAGTACCAGCTGACGACCTCATATACTATGGGCTCGAATACAAGTACCTCACGCTACATGTCATTGGCAGACTTACGTACGAAGAGATGTTCTCTCAACTTGAGATAGCAATACACCAGTTTGCTAAGAGACAGATGACGTGGTTTAGAGGTATGGAACGCAGAGGTGTCAACATACATTGGCTGAGCGTCAATACACCTATTGATCAGCGTATAGATGAAGTGCTCAAGCTGATAGATACTTTTGAAGATTAAATAAGTATATCCACACATACATTATCCCAATGAATCCATCAACCAACGTATCAGTCCATGAGGCAGGTAGCTGCAAGGCGTACTATATAGTGTTTATCTCGCAGTCTATCCTACTGCACAAAGATGCTGACGGAGAGTACTCCTTACCTTATGGCAGTAAACCTCCCACCCCCCTGTTCCAGTGGACAAAATTACTTACCCTACCCCTACTTGACGGAGCTTCATGCTATGCATATACGTTAGCATCACCACCAGCGGGAGGACTTCCATCTGATATAGTGACAGTAGGCTTGAGAGAATCATATCATCACCTGCCTGCTCATGTATACAATATGGCAGGTAAGGCAGCAGAACTCATATACTGGGATTCCAACACACAGTACTGTGGAGTCTGTGGCGCCCCTATGAAGCAGCATACGGACATATCCAAGCGATGCACTAACTGCGGTAAGGAGATATGGCCACAGCTGTCGCTCGCTATCATTGTGAGAGTTAGGAGAATACATGAGGGTCGGGAAGAGATACTGCTCGTACGTGCTCACAACTTCAAGCGTGATCATTACGGGCTCGTGGCAGGATTTGTTGAGACGGGAGAGACGCTCGAGGAGTGTGTGGTGCGTGAGGTCATGGAGGAGACGGGCATCAGCATCAGCAACATACGATACTTCGGTAGTCAACCATGGCCTTATCCATGCGGTATCATGATAGGCTTCACCGCCGACTACGTGGACGGTGAGATACATCTGCAGGACGAGGAACTTTGCAATGGCGGATGGTACGATGTGGATCATCTGCCTCCATTACCGGGCAAGATGTCCATCGCTCGTGAGCTGATAGATGACTGGATAGATACTATTAAAAAGGTGACAATATACAATTAGGCACATAATGCATTGGCTTTGCCATCAGCATACTCCTCCCCTAAAGTAGGGGAGGTGGCTGAAAGCC
>JAZLKQ010000072.1:0-2516 GCA_045597745.1 Bacteroidaceae bacterium
TTACAACTACGTGTCACAGCCTATCAAGGACGATGCCTACAACCTGATTGCGGCCGACTCACCATTCACAGAGACAGACTACATCAACTGGAAGGCCATCAATCGTGTGACATTCGGTCTCGGTTACAGATTCAAGGGAGGTTACTTCGATGCAGCATATCAGTTCAGTACACAGAAGGGCGACCTCTATGCGTTCTGCGAGAAGGGACTCAACGCAACAGAGCTTACAAACAACCGTAGCCAGTTGCTCTTCACCTTCGGACTCAAGTTCTAAAGCCTGTGCGATACAGACGGCAGTCAGGCAAGTGTTGCTATATTGACTCTCGCCATCGCATCAAGCAAACGTTACATACGTTTAGGAGTTTTTCATTGCTACATTATCTTTTACATGCCTAAACGTCAAGAGGTGCATACTCGTTCGAGTACGCACCTCTATTTTTTTGGTGTTAACAAACCATATATTCGTTGCCACAGTCGTTGACATGTTGGCATCATTACGACATCAAGTCTATTTGTGGCAAGCTACCTTTTCCTTTTGCTATACACCATATATATAATATATATAAGGTCAACCAATCCCCAGAACAATGAGCATAGGACGTATGCAGCAATGAGCATCGCAGTCTCCAGGTCGTCTGCCATTATTCGAGAAGACGAGATGTATATCAACGTTATGAGAAAGAGAGAGATGGTGAAGATGCTTCCTGATGCGAGATTTAATATTCCGAGCAACTTGGACAATATGTGATTGCCATCGCTTACACTTGGGAAAAGGTCGAAGACGCTTGTCGCATTAGACCTGAAACAGAGTAGGTAAGGAAGCAACAGCAGCAAAGAGGCTACGGAACAAAAGGTTACCATTACCCAGTCCATAGACGTGATGTCATACTCATGATAATATCTGTTGCCGTTGGGTGTCAATGGGCCGTAGTGAGTGTACAGCAAGAAGAGCGACAGGACATTGGTGAAGTAAAAGAAGGCTGCATAAGCCAGTTGAAAGACCTTTACCATATTTCCCTTTGAGTTGCCCGCAATGCTATTATTGTTAGTCTGCTCCATAGGATTGCTTGCAGACAGAAGATTGTCGTTTGCCATATTAGTATTTCTGCTCATCTTTGTACCTGTTATTATGCTTATTAGCAGTGAATAGACTTCGTATGAGCACAAAGGTAGTATTTTTTTCTTCAAATACTTGTTCTGACAATTATATAATGTGTATACTTTAGCAAATTTGCTTCAAACGCTACCCATTTCTTGATATAATATCAACGTAATTGGCTGTGATAACCAACTTTTCCCTATATTTGTCGTCGTAAAACCGAATAATCAACAAAAACAAATTGAAATCATGAAGAAAACTATTGCTTTATTCATGCTGATGACTATCTCACTGGTAGCCATGGCTCAGGAACATCTCACATTTCAAGGAATACCTATTGATGGTAGTATCGCTTCGTTTGAGCAGAAACTGAAGGCGAAGGGATGGGTGTATGACTATAACTTGTCAAAACAAGTTAATTCAGACACAAAAATATATAATGGAACGTTTGGAGGAATAAAAGGAAATCTTTTTGTATTAAGGTCACCTAAGTCAAAGGTTGTGTTTATGTTGTCTTTTTGTGGAGAAGTTACTTATACAAAGTCTGTAGCAGAAAGTCAAAAGGAAAGACATATATCATCAGTACGCTCAAAGTATCTGTCAGCAGATGAAGGGATAAATGACCGAGGAAATACTCAGTTTGATCTTGATAATGGAATAATAATATGCGGTATAACAAATTTAGGTTTAGGAGCTTATGCTTCAAGTATAACTTATATAGACCTAACCAATCAACAGAAGTCTCTCTCAGAAGAAGCTGACGACTATTAATCTCTCTCCCTCTCTATCTACACAATCAAAATAATATCAACAAAACGAATTGCACTGATATACTATTTGGCACAAAATCATTGGCTGTGCCATCAGCATTATGGCCTTCGGCACTCCCTACGGTCGCAAGTATTGCTAAACACATCGCAATGCTCCCTAAAGTAGGAGCTTTGGCTGAAAGCCGGAGGGGGTATTAGTAACATTATCGCCTATATTTATGTAGTAGAATGTTGGGCTTTTGTGCGGGAATGTGTATATTTGCAGAAGTTAAGAAATGAAAGGACTATGATAAGACTAAATTGTTTTTTTGAGGCGAAGGTTGGCAAGTACAACGACGCCCTTAGCGCAGCTCTTGCTCTTGTGGCAGAGTCACAGAAGCAGGATGGATGTGTAGCGTATGATGTGTATGAGAGCGGGACTCGCAAGAATGTGTTTATGATATGCGAGACATGGGAGAGTCAGGAGCTGCTTGACGCTCATTCGGCTTCTCAGCCATTTCAGATGTATGTGCCTATGATTATGGCATGTGGCGAGATGAAGATTGAGCAGTTTGAGATGTAGACTATATCTCTATATATCAATGGACAAGGAGATGTCTCTGGCATGGCTGGAGGTATCTCCTTGTCTGTATCTTTTGCGCCGTTTT
>JAZLKQ010000073.1:0-3797 GCA_045597745.1 Bacteroidaceae bacterium
AACTCATCACCACCATACTTGAAACCGAGGTCCTGACCAGCCAATCCATCACATACACCCTTGTATGCCCACTTGCGGAGACCGTTAGCATCAAAGAGGTTAGGCGACTCGTTAGGCAACCAATATACATGCTCGTCCGCATTGTCAGAGAGTGTCCATATAGTGATACCTGACTGCTGTGCCTCTGGTACGATACGTCGATATGACTCGAACACACGGCGATATGCCTCGTACTGAGCCTCAAGCTGATTGCTTGACGGTGTAGCAGTACCGAGAGATATGTCGAGCTCAGTGATTCGTACAAGCTTGCCTGTAGCTGCAAGGTCAGTAAGTGATGCATCGACCTGAGCCATGAATGCCTCTATTTGCTCAGCGAAACTCTCATCTGCACTAACGTCGAGACGGAGGTGACACTGAGTACCGATACCATCGACAATTGGAGAGCCGTTGGCATCATCTATTGACTTGACGAAGTCAATGACCGCACGGCGTTTAGCAGGAACTGTCTCAAGGTTATAGTCATTGTAGAAGAGCTTAGTCTCTGCTGGCAGATACTTGCGTGCCATCTGATAAGCCTTGACCGCATAGTCCTCACCTATATAGTAGCCCCAATACCAGTGGCCACCACCCCAGTTGAGTGTCAATCCGTCGTTGATATCCTCTACTGGTGCCCTGTCGTATAGCGTATTGCCGTCACCATCTTCGTATGATGCGCCAAATACTCCATTAATACCACGTACACCATTGCTTCCGTCAGCGATGGCCTCATTGATAACATCATATCCGTATGGCTTGACACCCTTCTCCTCAAGATGCTTTGCTACGCCGCTTATCCATGCCTCCATAGCACCAAGGAGTGCCTCACGCTTCTCCGCCGCAGACTTTATGACATAGTATGACTTTGCCTTGTGCTTGCCTGCCTTGCGTATAATCTGACGTGACTTGCTGCCTGCACTCTGATCTTTTGCAATACCAAACTTCACGTTGTCAATATAGTACTCTGCACCTACAGCACCGAAGTTGAATATGATACGGTTGACATCGTCGTAGGCTGGAGTAAATGCATATTCACACAGTATCCAGTCCTTGCCTATATTGAATGTATTGTATCCACCCTGACTGCCGTATGTCGAGCCATTCTGATACTGGAACTGAATCTGACCTGATGCGCTGCTTGACTTTGCATAAAACTGAATGATGTACTTCTTGGTGTTGTCAAGTGGTGCATCAAATGTGTATGCACACTGTGCAGACCATGGGTCTGCATCTGTAGGATTGACAAGATGCATACAGTATTCGGAGTCTTTATAGCCTGGAGAAGCTACATCCTTTGACGAGCTATTACCCCATGAGCCCCATGCACCGGTCGAGCCCTTGTCAAAATCTGCATCATCACCTGCCAATACTGTCTCCATTGGGTCTTCAATCTTTGTACCAAACTCTATGTCGTCTATATAATATGTACCTGCGACAGCACCAAAGTTGAAGATGATGCGGTCGTCATCTGCATATTCAGGAGTAAACGAATACTCGTATGTATTCCATGATGTACCTATGTTGAATGTGTTGTAGCCACCCTGACTGCCGTATGTCGAGCCATTCTGATACTGGAACTGAATCTGACCTGAGCCGACAGAAGACTTTGCCTTGAATCGAATCGTATACTCGACATCAGGACTGAGTGGTGCATCAAATGTGTATGCACACTGGGCAGACCATGGGTCAGCATCTGTAGGATTGACAAGCGTCATACAGTACTCAGATCCATCAGCACCAGGTTGGCTGACAGACTTTGTAGAACTGTTGCCCCATGCACCCCATGCACCAGTAGTGCCTCCTTCAAAGTCTTGAGAGTCGCCACCAAACATAGGATCAATGTCCGAGTCAGTCTCCACTACCAGTGTAGGAGCTATAAGCGACTTGAGATAAGTCTGTTGCTGCTGAGTATGCCACAGGAAGTTGTGGCCATATAGACGCAAGTCTGGATTGTCGCTCATAGCGTCAAGCATGGCGTCTACTCTGCCAAAGTTGAGAGCTCCTGACGCCGATACGATAGCGTCCATCTTCATGGCGTTGCCAGGAGTGACCATCTGAAAGTTTGCGTTGGTAAGGTCTGCATACTTTATGCCACTGCCGTACTCTGCATTGTCCATGTATTGCTGTGCGTCAAATCCAAGGCCAATCAACATATTAGGAGCATACTGCTGAGCGTATGCCTTGATACCATCATAGTTGGCAACAACCTCTTTGACGGCAAGCGGAAGGTCAGACGTAGTCACAGGATGTTCGCCTTCTGGCTTACCCCACTCCCATGCCTGGTCATCACAGCTGACAAGCATCATGGCTGTCGCAACCGCTGGAAGGATATATCTTGTATATTTCATACGTTTTGATTTGTGAGTTGTTATTGTTTGTTAGTTTTTATTCATCCTCAAAGTCACTTACTGTAGTGACATGGTAAGGCACGATACGCCAGTTGTCGATATATACACGTTGGTCAAATCTTGACGCCTCATGAATGATGCTCTCCGAGAACTCAATGTCACCATTGCAGAAGAACATACCGAAGTTACAATAAGAGGCTGCCAGACGGTCAGCAGCGACATCCGCCCAAGTACCGCCATTCTGGTACTTACCTATCTTTGACACAGGGATGGTGATAGTCTGCCAGCCGTCAGTCTGGAATGCCTTGACCGCGCCTGTCTCCTCATTCATCCATGGCACCCATACCACCGCAGACTGAGTGCCGACGGCACTGTTGTATTCCGCAGAAGTGTATACATTGCCCCATCCGTATGAAGAAATATTGTTCTGGAATGTAAACATGATCTGGCCTGTACCTTTCCATGGCTCAGGACAATAGATGTCAAACTGCAGCGCAACATCTTCTACAGATATCTCCGACGCGTCACCTTCGAGCAATGTAGTCCAGTCTGGATCAACATCATTGCCTGCAGTAAACCATCCCTTGCTGTTTGCGCCTGGAGCATAACCGCCCTCCTGACTTGCAGGCACAAGAGCTATACACTTGCCATTCTTGCCAAGAGGATCATCCACGAGATCGTCGCTTGAGAATGTAGCAGACCAGCTCCCCTGCACACCTTGACCATCAAAATCGAGTATCATGCCACGAGTCACGTTGAAGCAATCTGGAGACTTAGCCACACCATTGGCACCCTCACTTACTATACTGCCGCCAACAGGTTCCACTCCTTCTGGCATGACAAACGAATACCACTCGCCGTCCACGTCGTTGGTAATGTCACTCACTACAGTACCATCAGGCAGAGTTACCGAAGTAGTCTCGTGCAAGTTCGCACCCTCCACCTTGACCACATCACCAGCCTGAGGCAGAGTGACAGAGATGCTGCTTACAGATGGAGAAGCGGCACGGATAGTGAAATTGTAAGTATACGAACCATTGTCCTTCACCATGACTATGGTATTGCGTACAGCCTCATCAGCGTCGACGACAGGCGTCTTAGTAGCCAGCGTCACCCACACATTGTTGTCAGTCATCAGGGCATTGTTGAAGTACGTGTCATATCCGTTGATCAGGATATGCTTCAACCCCGTAAAACCGCTACCCTCTATACGGATAGTCTGTCCGAGGCGGGCAAAGTCCACCTCACGACTCTTATGAGTCTCCGACTTGGCATCCTGCAAGAACACCTTGCTGATAGACACCGCAGAGCCTGCACCGCCGTTATCATCATCGCTACACGATGTTGAGACAACCAGAGAAGCGAGTGCAACCGCTCCCAACATTATATATTTGATTGATTTCATACGATTCC
>JAZLKQ010000074.1:0-5238 GCA_045597745.1 Bacteroidaceae bacterium
CATACTTTGCAACGGATTGTATTCTGTGCATCTGCATAAAAACTCACTAGGAGCATAAGGAGAAAAATGATCTGTTTCTTCATAAATATAATATGTATTAAAGTGAAATCATTTTATTATATAAATATGTATAAGCCATTATTCTATCATCTTAAGAAATTCGTCTTCACTTACGATTCGTACTCCGAGCTTTTTGGCTTTCTCAAGCTTGGATGGTCCCATATTGTCACCAGCAAGTATAAATGAAGTCTTGCCTGATATCGAACCCACATTCTTGCCACCATTCTTCTCGATGAGTACCTTGTATTCATCACGGGAGTGATGTGTGAAGACTCCGCTTATCACTATGCTCTGTCCGGCAAGGCGGTCGCTCATTCCTTCGGAAGCCTCAGATGACAACTCCATCTGTACTCCGTATGATGTAAGTCTGGAGATAATCTCTCTGTTGGTCTCGTCTGCAAAGTATCGTATGATACTCTCCGCAATAGCCTGCCCCACTCCATCCACTTCGAGCAACTGACTGAGTGATGCTGTAGAGAGAGCTTGCATTGACATAAACTTACGTGCCAGCAACTTGGCAGTCGTCTCACCGACAAATCTTATTCCTATGGCAAAGACCACTCTCTCAAATGGTACGGACTTTGATGCCTCGATAGCAGCAACTGCCTTTGTAGCCGATACTCGCCTGTTGGTATTGCCACCAGATACTTGGAGAGGAGTGAGTGTATACAGGTCGGCAATATTGGATATAAGGCCACGCTGATAAAAGTCGTCAACAGTCTCCGGACCAAGCGAATCGATATTCATAGCCTTACGACTGATAAAGTGCTCTATCCTACCCTTTATCTGAGGAGGACAGGCAGAGTCGTTAGGACAGTAATGTGCTGCTTCGCCCTCATATCTTACGAGTTCGGCGCCACACTCAGGACAAGTCTTGACGAACTCTACTCGTTGCATTCCATCCGTACGTTGAGCAGTATCTACGCCTACGACCTTAGGAATGATCTCTCCACCTTTCTCCACATATACCATATCGCCAATATGTAGGTCAAGTTGAGAGATGTTATCCGCATTGTGGAGTGATGCACGCTTGACAGTCGTACCTGCAAGTTGCACAGGATCCATATTGGCAACAGGCGTGATGGCGCCAGTACGTCCTACCTGATATGTCACTTCGTTGAGACGGGTACATGCTCGTTCTGCCTTAAACTTGTATGCTATTGCCCAACGTGGACTCTTGGCTGTATATCCGAGATGACGTTGCTGACGAATCGAATTGACCTTGAGCACGATGCCGTCTGTTGCTACAGGCAAGTTCTTTCGTTCCTTGTCCCAATAGTCAATAAAGTCCAGTATCTCTTCTACCGAACGGCATTTCCTCATTCCGTCAGAGATCTTAAACCCCCATTTGGCACACTCCTGAAGGTTCTCATAATGATAGCCATCAGCAGGGATTTCGTCGCCAAGCAGATAATACAGGTATGCATCGAGACGACGCGAAGCTACGAGTTCGGACTTCTGCGACTTGAGCGTACCAGAAGCGGCATTACGTGGATTGGCAAAGAGCGCCTCGCCCTGTCTCTCACGTTCAGCGTTAAGAGCTTCAAACGATGACCATGGCATCAGTATCTCGCCTCTTATCTCAAACTCATGAGGATAACCACTACCTTCCTTCAGTTGCAAAGGTATGCTCCTGATGGTACGGACATTGGCTGTGACGTCATCACCCTGTACACCATCGCCACGTGTTACAGCCTGTGTCAACTTGCCGTCAACGTATGTGAGGGATATGCTCAGGCCGTCATACTTCATCTCAGCACATATCTCAAAGTCCTCGCCTTCAAGACCGGACTTCACTCGAGAGTAAAACTCACGGATATCTCCCTCGTTGTATGTATTGGCAAGCGAGAGCATAGGATACTTGTGCGGTATCTGACGAAACTGCTGATTGAGGTCTGACCCAACTCGTTGTGTAGGCGAATTGGGGTCTGCATACTGTGGATAAAACAACTCCAGATCCTGCAGGTGATGCATCATCTGGTCGAAGTCATAATCCGAGATGGTTGGCTGGTTGAGCACATAGTAATTGTAGTTGTGCTGATGCAGTTCTTTACGCAATGCAAGTATTTCTTCCTGTGGTGTCATGGCAAACTTTGGATTAATGCATAATTAATAATGCATAATGAGTAATGGGTTTCTACTTCAACTCTCTCTGTCGGCAGAAATAACCAGAGAACTTCTCGTCGATATTATCCACTGGAGCATCAAATATGCCAAAGACGCTGCTGCCACTACCCGACATCGAAGCGTATACAGCACCGAGGTCATAGAGTCGGTCCTTGATAGCTGCTATCTCTGGATATTTGGCAAAGACGCTCGGTTCAAAGTCATTTACAACAGCGTCTTTCCATTCCTCTATTGGACGAGCAAGCAACTCAGGCAGAGGTGTCTCCGGACGACGAGGCACTACATGCGAATATGCGTCCTTGGTAGAGACGAATGTGTCTGGCTTGATGAGCACAAGTGTCTTGCCTGCAAGAGATAGGCTAATAGGATGAAATACATTGCCTATGCCAGTGGCAAAGACTGGTTTGTTCTTGATGAAGAAAGCGCAATCGGCACCAAGTCGAGAGGCATACGACTCCATCTGCTCGTCTGTCAGTCCGAGTGAGTATCGCTCGTTGAGCGCCTTGATGGTAAATGCAGCATCGGACGACCCACCGCCAAGTCCCGCACCTGTCGGTATGTGCTTGTAGATATGTAGTGATACGGGAGGTATGTCATAGTCAGCACTAAGCAACTTGTATGCCTTGACCACAAGATTGTCTTCTGGCGTACCATCGAGTACTGTACCTGACACCTTCAAGTGATATGGGTCGGATATACCCTCTTCAAGTGGCTTGACCTCAAGCGCATCTTCAAGTTTGATAGGATAAAATACAGTCTCCAGATTGTGGTATCCGTCAGGTCTTCGTTCTACTACGTTAAGACCAATATTTATCTTAGCATTTGGATATAGTATCATGTTCGTGAATGTTTTTTATATTTAGTTAATACGTTGATTGCTAAACATCATTTTAATCTTCCTGCTTCCCCAAGCTCTATCCGCTAGGGGGCTCCCTCTACCTCGCTTCCTGGAATATCGTCTTGACTCCCTTTATCTTCTGCCCCTTGATAGCAGCAAGTACACCGTGAGCCATCTTGCGATTGACAGCGACAAAAGCGTAATGATCCTTGACATCGATACGGCCAACATCTGCCGACTTGAGCCCGCCTATCTTGCAGAGGAAACCGAGTATATCCATCTTGGATATCTTGTCCTTCTTACCCTTACCTATATATATAGTGGTCCATCGTGATGGCTGAATAGGGGGCAGGGACTTAGGGATAAAGAACTCTGTAGGTTCGTCCTCTATATAGTCCATCAGAGACTCGTCTTCGTTGAGTATGATGTATGAACTACCCTCTGCATCCCATCTTGCGGTACGTCCATTGCGATGAGTAAATGCATCCTCATTGAGAGGCAAGTGATAGTGTATGATATTGTCTACATGCTCTATGTCCAGTCCTCTGGCACTCAGGTCAGTAGACACCATCACATTGCTTGTGGCGTTGGAGAACTTATACAGCGACTTCTCTCTCATCTGCTGGTCCATGCCTCCGTGAAACATCTCGACGTGGAAGCCTTCTGACCTGAGAAACTTGTATACTCTCTCGACAGCATCACGATAGTTCAAGAACACGATGCTTGACTTCTGACCCTGACATCTGAGCAGACATGCGAGTGTTTCCAGCTTGTCCTTGATAGGCGAATGTACCACATACTGACTGATACGTTCCTTGACATCAGGTGCTTCGTCAAGATAGTCCAGACGTGTGAAGTTGCTTCCGACAAATTGAGGTATGCGATCGTTGTCCGTTGCACTCGTAAGAAATCTGCGCTGGACAAGCGGTAACTGACTGATGACCTCGTTCATCTCATCAAGAAAACCAAATTCAAGGCATTTGTCAAACTCATCTATCACTATCGATCGTATGCCGCTTACCTCTATATTGCGCTTCTGCAGATGGTCATTGAGTCGTCCAGGAGTAGCTACCACGATATGCGGAAGCACACCCTTCAGAGTGCGGTGTTCCTCCATGGCAGGTCTACCTCCATAGCAACTGACACTACGTACTCCACACGCCATCCGCCTTATCACGCCATCTATCTGCAACGCCAGTTCTCGTGACGGAACGATGACTACAGCCTGTACATCATCACTCTCAATATCAAGCGTCTGCATCAGAGGCAACAGATATGCCAGAGTCTTGCCCGTACCCGTAGGAGAGAGCAACACCATCTCTCGACACTGTGGGTACATGCTGAGAGACTCAACCTGCATCGGTGTAAGCGTCTCAATGCCTATATGCTGTAACGCTAAGTCTATATTAGTATTCTTCATCATTGATAAGTTTTATGTGCAAAAGTAATCATACTTCTTCAAAAAACAACTATCTTTGCACCGTAAGTTTACGGTATTATGGCTTTTTAAGCCACAATTCATTACTAATTATACATTATGCATTAATCATTATGCATTAACACAATTCCCATGCGTCTCTACAACTCAAAGAACGAAATACTCGTATTTCTATGCAACGTGTTCCTGCTACAGATTGTAGGCAAGGGAGCGTTGTTGCTCATACTATGGATATTCCGTTTCTTTGGTATGCCCCAACCATACTTCTACTACTATTCCATTCCCAACCACGGACGCATCGTCTTCCTCGTCCTCCTCGTCATAGCCGTTGTCATCAGCGTCGTTCGTATATTGAGGCGAGGCAAGAAGCAATAACATTCACCCCACTATCTCTATCATCTATATTTACTTTGCAAACCGATTGCTATAAAGCTGACAGCAAACTTTTTATTTGCAAAATTTGTAAATCTCAACACTTTTCTTTTACTTTGCATCTGTTCTCATGCCGATACCCGAATGGGTGAGGTTGGGGAATGTCGTCATGCCTCGTGCTGACGGCACATATCGAAAGGCGTTTACTACACGCTTGTTCTAGGCTTCTTGGAACTTCGCAACTTCTCATCGTAGTCAAAAAGAACATGCAGCGGTAGATGCTCATGGTGGATTATATACCAACATGTGTATAGCCATAGATGTATCCGTATCACAACATATACGGGTACAGATGTGTTATACACCTTATTAATATATAATCTCACGGCGTGGGTATCGGCGT
>JAZLKQ010000075.1:0-2314 GCA_045597745.1 Bacteroidaceae bacterium
ATTTGCCATCATCAGACCATCTGCCCCATGATGAATAATAGCAAGTGTCAACACCGTCGGTAGTAAGACGGATGTCTTCTTTGCCATCTTCTGTAAGGTAAAGGTCATTATCTTTGTGAATGATGCGCTGGCGACGATTGACAGGAGATTCTGCACGTCCGTCCTTCTCGTCAAGTACTTCCATCCAATGGTGCTGTGTGCCTCCACGATACTCAGGTCGGCGTCTTGGCTGAGGATTGGGTATCATGTTCTTAGCGCCTGTTTGTGCATCGACTTCATAATATACGGTGCTGTCTCCATTGAAAGTGGAGTACCAGAAGTTGCTGTCTCCACGCCTGTGGACAGAGACATTGCCGTTGATCATCTTGTTGGAGTAGTTGCCACGTATGGCAAATGCTCGTTTGTAGTCTTCTGCCTTGCCCTGTGCGAAGCAGTCCGAACTTATAGAAGCGAGAGCCGCTAAGGCGAAGACGCTCAGTGCTTTTTTTGAAAAGGTTATGTTCATAACGAGTAGTTTGTTAGTATATCAGTTGTAATTTGTTAGAATATATTGATGAGTAATCTGTGAAGAAATAGTAATACCACCAGTATGTGTCGCCATAAGCTGGGCGTAGTCTCTCTGCAATGTCTTCAGGCTTTACTCCTTGCGAGACGAGAGTGTGGTATTGTGTGGCGAATTGGTTGTACCTCTCTACGACGTTGAGTTGGTCAAAAGGAAAGTTGCTTACGTCTATAGGGCACTCCTCTTCCAGCCCGAACATGTATGCTGCCTGTTGCAATACAAGTGGTGTGTTGGCCTTAGGATTGTTTTGGCAGAAGTCATAGAAGTGGAGCATAAAGTCCCATTCCGCATTGGAGAGCAACGAGAATGCAAGTCCAAGTTCCTCCTTGTCTATCTGGCTCGAACGAATGTTAGAGAAGTAGCTTAATATGTAATTGGCAGGCTTTGCTGCATCATTATCTAAGTCGTTGTCCTTGTCTATCAGAGGTGATATGCATTCGAAGTCAACCATTCTTGTAAGCAGGAAGCTGTTTCTGATAATCTCTTCATACTGCTTTACCCATTCCTTGTGGAAGGTGGTAGACTTGAGCATGTTGATGTATTTTATGGCAAGGTCAAATTCCTGATTGAATATTGCACACCTGACCATCATCTTAAGTTCTGCGACATTTATGCCATACTTCACGCTATTCTCTATTGTCCACCGGTAAGCATAGTTGCTCAGTCCATAATGATAGTAGATGAGTGGAGCAGACTGCAGTGTAAGTGGTACTTTTAGCCCGTCCGTACCAATAGGTTGTACTCCGTCATTGCGTGTGTCAAAGAGATTGTCGAGCAGCATACCTTTGTTTCTTAATGCTATGAGCTTGTACATGACCATGGCGTTGGTAGGTCTCTTTGTCCCGATGCTGTTGGCTTCGGAGAGCACGTCGTCCCATCTGCAGTCTTCGACAGCTTTGTGCATTCGTAATTCTCGTGCTAAGGTACTGTTGCCTGGATATAGATATATAGTCATGCCAGCCATCAAGACGGTGCAGATAGCGGTAGCTGTCCAATATCTTTTGAGAGATATTCCCTTGTCGTCATTAGAACCTTTTGGCAAGAACGAGATGACAACAAGTCCAATGGTCATGATGACAAATGGTATAAGTAGTGTCCACGCAGTTATGCCACTATTCTTTATAAGAGGAAGCCCTGTCATGTATGCCATATTGATATCAAGCGATTGGTATATATGTGTGGCAATTATTGGCACGGCGATTGCTCCGGCAATGCATAATCCAAGTGTAACGTACTTGCGTATGTTGAGTGTAATAATGAGCAACAGAGCAAGCCAAGAGTATGTCCCCATCAATGCATAACCTCCTATAGACCATATCAATATCCATATACATCCCAGGGATGAGTGTTTGCTGGCAAGTCTCTGGTGGATGTATACTGAGAGGATGCAGAGTAGTAAGTTGATGCTTTCTGCAAAGAAATAGCCTTCGATATTGAGGCAGTATATCCAGTAGTTGAGGCTTATGACAGATACGAGGAGGGAGGTCACAGGTATGAGTCCAAGTATAATGTATTCTTTACGAATGCCAAACGTACGTATTATTAGTACATACGTCACAATCCATACTGCTATGAGTATAAGGCTGCCGAGCCATGGATAGTAGAAGATTTGTGTAAGATAGCAGCCAAGCCATGCAACTAAGCCTCCTGGCGAATTGGCATGTGTGGTGAGGAATATATTGCTGTTGATGAAAAGCGAATGTTCCTGTATGGCATAGATGTAATCTTCGTTGACTACAGGGAGCATTATGA
>JAZLKQ010000076.1:0-7868 GCA_045597745.1 Bacteroidaceae bacterium
GGTCCGACAGAGAATATCATGTCGTCCTTTGCAAAGGCGTCGACAAGTATCTGCTGGTTGGCGGTACGTGGAGCGATGGGTTTGCCGCCCACGCTATAGCAGATGGCAGATGCGTCGCTTGCCTCCTGCTGTAGCTTCTCGCCCTTGATGATGGAGAGTATAGTCTCGTCGTCTATAGCATTGTACTTGATGCAGTGCTGTTGTATCTTCTCTATATTCTCTTCGAACGAGCACATCTCTTCCTCGTCACCAAGTACCTTGATGATGTTGCCTCTCGCTACGATGCGTAGCTTAGGGTATAGTGCCTTTATCATCTGGAGGTGGGCGTTGTTGACTCCGTAGAAAGTTACAAGATCTATATTTTCGAGTACTATATGCTTCTCTATCATGAGTTGCGTAGGTATGTGGTAAGTGAGTGTTGTACGTTTATGAATCAACAGGGGGTGTACTGTTGGTGTGCAAATATATGAAATATTGTTGATACTCTGTGTGTGTGAGGCGAGGAAATTATTTCAAGTCATGATTGATGAGTCTATAATGCGCCATTTCCTCGTATTTTGTACCTGGACGTCCATAGTTGGCAAACGGATATATGGATATACCGCCTCGTGGAGTAAAGATGCCTGTCACCTCTATATATTTAGGATCCATGAGTGCTATGAGGTCCTTCATGATCTTGTTGACGCAGTCCTCATGGAAGTCACCATGGTTGCGAAATGAGAAGAGGTATAGCTTGAGGCTCTTGCTCTCGACCATGCGTACATCTGGCAGATAGCTGATGCGTATCTCGGCAAAGTCAGGCTGTCCTGTGATAGGGCAAAGTGATGTAAACTCTGGACAGTTGAATCTTACCCAGTAGTCATTGCCCTGATGTTTGTTCTCAAATGCTTCAAGTACTTCTGGTGCATAGTCCTGCTTGTATTCTGTCTTCTTGCCGAGGCTCTTGAGACCTTCGTTTTCTCTGCTCATAAAGTTGTGCTATATTGCTGTTGTTAATCCTTGTGTTGGAGTAGATATGTGCATAGATAGTGTACATCATAACACTCGTCAGGTGCAAAGTTAGACTATTTTATTCTATTGAGGTAAAAAGTGAAAGGATAATTGCATTGATACGATGAAATTTCATTACTTTTGCAAAGAATGGACGTAGTGCCATAGGTTAAGAATTGTATCACATATCTATTCATAAATGGAAAAATGAAGACAAAGATAGATTGTTTTATACCATATACAGATGTCGAGACAGCCATAAGCAATGTAGCGCAGTTTAGCCAATGTGTATTTGTCAACAAGATATATCTGCTTGCTCAAGATGCGAAATTGCCACAGGTGAATGGTTGTCAGATATTGCTTGTTGACTCGTTGAGGAGTGCATCTACCATGCGGTTGATAGCCACAGCCGCCAAAGCTCCATACATTGCCATTTACCTTAAGGACTCTGCTGTAACTCTCGGATATAAGGCTCTGGAGCGAATGGCGGGAGTACTGCACAACACTGGGCGCGACATGGCTTACTCTGACAGATACGCTGTCAAGAATGGTCAACTGACTAAAGCTCCAACCATCGATTATCAGCTTGGCAGTGTCCGCAATGACTTTGACTTCGGTTCGTTGATACTTTGCAGGACTTCAAGAATGAAGGCGTATGCCGCAGATTGTCCAGAAAGCGAATGGACTCATGCTGGTATGTATGAGATGACGTTGTACATGTCACGACGTGAAGGTGGCAATGGCATAATCCGTATAGGTGAATATCTGTATACGGAGGAGGAGAGTGACCTGCGAAAGAGCGGCGAGAAGCAGTTTGACTATGTAGACCCATCCAATCGTCAGTTACAGATAGAGATGGAGGGTGTTTGTACAGACCATCTCAAGCGTATTGGTGCATACATAGACAATGTTGCTATCAGCGACGTTGCTGTAGAGAAGTATGACTTTGACATCGAGGCATCAGTCATAATACCTGTTCGCAATAGAGAGAAGACGGTAGAAGATGCTGTGAAGTCTGCACTCAGTCAGAAGACCGACTTCACATACAATGTCATCGTCATAGACAATCACTCTACAGATACGACTACTGACAAGTTGAAGACACTGTCCGAACAGTATGATAATCTCATCCATATCATACCGGAGCAGACGGACCTCGGTATAGGTGGATGCTGGAACCTCGCTGTATGTGACGAGCGCTGCGGTAGATTTGCGGTACAGCTTGATAGCGATGACTTGTATAGTGGCGAAGATACTCTGCAGAGGATAGTGGACATGTTTTATGCAGAGAAGTGTGCCATGGTCATTGGCTCTTATCGTATGTGCAACTTCCAACTTGAGACATTGCCTCCTGGCATAATAGACCACAGGGAGTGGACAGATGACAATGGACGCAATAATGCATTGCGTATCAATGGACTTGGAGCACCACGAGCATTTTTCACTCCATTGCTACGAAAGGTCGGTGTACCTAATACATGCTACGGCGAAGACTATGCGCTTGGTCTATCTTTCTCCCGTCTCTATCGTATAGGCAGAATATACGATGAGTTGTATCTGTGCCGTCGATGGGACGGTAACTCTGACGCTGCCCTTACTCCTGAGAAGGTCAATGCCAACAATCAGTATAAGGATAGTCTGCGCAGTATGGAGATTATGGCTCGTCAGCGTCATAACAGATATTGGAGTCAGCAGGCTACACCAGAAGATGCCAAGAGGCTGTTTGATGAGCAGCTTGAGATATGGGATGAGGCAAGGGAGAGATATGATCAGCTGAAGGATACAGTCAAGAGTGACTTTGAAGTTGAAGGCTGTAGGATGAGCGTGCAGTTCAATCCTGCCCGCATCGTGTCAACAGGAGCAAAGGTTGACAAGAATACCATCTTGCGCCGTCCTTGCTTCCTCTGCGACATCAACCGACCAGATGAGCAGATAGAATTGCCAGTACTTGGCAAATATACTTTGCTCGTCAATCCATTCCCTATATTACCCACACATTATACCATACCGCTTCGTATGCATAGTGTCCAGTGCATCAAGGATTATTATCTTGATATGATGGAGCTGACACGTAGTCTTGATGGTATGATGGTATTCTATAACGGACCGCTTTGTGGAGCATCAGCACCAGACCACATGCATTTCCAGGCAGGGTCAAGAGGTGTTGTACCTTTGGAGAGAGATTGGGATGAAATATATAGAGGTATACGTTCACGAATTTATCCGATCAGTGACGAAGAACTGTTTGAGGCTGTCACTCTCGAAGAGATGGCTGACGACACAGGTATATTCAGTCTGCGTGGATATGTATGTCCGGGCATCATCATAGTGACAAGGACACCGGAAGCCAACGAAAAGCTCTTCTCCAAGGTATATGATGCTATGCCTATCGTAGAGGGTGAAATAGAACCAATGATGAACATACTCTCTTGGACTATGAATAGCAGAAGCGACGGCTCGCAGCGTATCGTAAGCGTTATCATACCTCGTCGCAAGCATCGTCCTGAGTGCTATTTTGCTGAAGGCGATGACAAGTTGCTTGTTAGTCCTGGTGCACTTGATATGGGAGGCATGATCATCACACCTCGAGAGGAAGACTTCCGCAAGTTGTCTCCACGTATGGCTGCCGATGTGATAAGAGAAGTAGCGTATACGCTTGATGATGAGCAGAAGCTTGTCATGGCTATCAAGGGGGGTGACAAATAGACTACTACGTATGGAAATGATACAGACAATGGTCAGCGTAGGTATTGTCCATGCGGACAAACTGGAGTTTACGCTGCACAATGGCTACAAATGCTGCGGTCAGTCACTCTCAGGTCTTCATACATGCCATCTTGTAAAGGCTGATAAGGAGATGACAGAAGAAGCGTCTGAGTCCAGTCAGCAATATATGATATGCTACGAAGGTAAGCATTATGACAAACTGGTATTTGCGCCAGAAGATGACGAGCTGTCCTATTTTCAGTTGTCTGATGTGACCATTGGCATAGACTTTCATTGGGAGAGAAAAGAGACGTTGAGCTATCGTGGCGAATTGCATATTATAATAGATGAAGGCCGCCTGTGTGCAGTCAACGTATTGCCAGTAGAAGACTATCTGCTGAGCGTCATATCGTCTGAGATGAGTCCAACTGCATCGTTGGAGTTTCTCAAGGCACATGCCGTGATAAGCCGTAGCTGGTTGCTTGCCCAGATAGAGGCTCGCAGATTGCATGGCGAAGGCAGATGCTGTGGCACATGCCATACAGATGTGGCAGCAGATGGTGAATGTTCGGACGGACAGCAAACTATAATCAAGTGGTATGATACTGACTCACATCATAACTTTGACGTATGTGCAGACGACCATTGCCAGCGCTATCAAGGCATTACCAGGGTGTGCAGCCTCAAGGCTAAGGAAGCAATCGATGCGACCAGAGGTCAAGTCATGATGTATGATGGTGAGATATGCGATGCACGATTTTCCAAGAGCTGTGGAGGTATCATGGAGGAGTTTGAGAATTGCTGGGAGCCTGACCACAAGCCTTATCTAATAGCAAAGCGTGATGATGAATCGTCAGTTTCTACTCCATGTAGATGCGAGAGTGCGGGGGGCATGAGTGAAGATGATGCTCGTCGATGGATATTGTCATCACCAGCGGCATTCTGTAATACTACCGACCGCTACATACTCTCTCAGGTGCTCAACAACTATGATCAGGAGACCACAGACTTCTATCGCTGGCAGGTGGATTATACACAGGAGTCGTTGTCAGAGTTGGCACGAAGGAAGTCTGGCATTGACTTCGGACTCATTACTGCTCTCCAACCAGTCAAGCGTGGTCCATCGGGCAGAATCATACAGCTCAGGATAGTAGGTACAAACGCTACCGTCATCATTGGCAAGGAACTTGAGATACGTCGAACACTCTCCGAGAGTCATCTCTTCAGCAGTGCATTTGTTGTTGACAGTTACACGGCAGACGATGGTACACTCCACTTCCTCCTGCATGGAGCAGGGTGGGGACACGGCGTAGGGTTGTGTCAGATAGGTGCGGCAGTCATGGGAGAGCGTGGCTATAGCTACGACTCTATCCTAAAGCATTATTACCCTGGTATGGAGATAAAAATATAATCAATGACAAAGTTTCGACGACATAATCCGTGGATATGGATACCGAGCCTCTATACAGCAGAGGAGATACCATTGGCAATGGTCACATTTGTTGCATTGCTGATGTTTGTGCAGATGGGAGTCAGCCTATCACTCTCCACATTGTACTCTGCGGTATTGTTTCTGCCGTGTATCCTCAAGCCATTCTTCAGGTCGATGGTGAGGCAGGCAGCAGGCTATCACCGCTATCTGATAGTGGTAGAGTCGTTGCTGTTTATCTCATTTTCGCTCACAGCATTGTATCTTGAGAGCTACAAGTCTACAGATATAGGATTGCTTGCCTGTATGCTGGTGATATCATCGTTGTGTGCCTGGCACGAACTGCTTGGACGTATGTACTATGAACGTATGCTCTATCCACGTCAGCAACGGCTATTTCGCCGCACAAAGACCATGGCGGCACTAAGCACTAATGTGCTCACATACGGCCTGCTTATCATGTTTGTAGGACTGATAGAGATATTCTTCAGGCAGAGCGACTATCACCGCACTCAGTCATTCTCGTGGGCAATGCTTCACTATATAGTTGCTGGTACAATGCTGCTCTTTACCTTTGTCAATATCCTGCTGATAAAGCGTACGCATCTATATATTCCTCAACGCCCCGAGTCGCTGACTGATTCTGTGCGTCGTGAGTTAGGTGTAGTAAGAGATACTATACGCAAGCCTCACGTGCCACTTATGGTGCTTACCTTGTTTGTGCTCCTGTTGCCTCAGTCGCTCATGTTCTACACCCGAGTATTCTTCTTGCTTGGCACAGAGTCAGAGGGTGGTCTCAACTGCTCCATACAGGAGGTGGGATTTGCTCAGGGAGCGATAGGAGTCATAGCATTCTGTCTCAGTTTGCTGATAGGCAGACGTATGATGCAGCGGATGGGCGACAGACGTATGTTCTGGTATATGGTAGTATCGCTTACACTGTCTCCTGTATTCTATATGGCGATGTCTGCCCATCCACTCGTGGGCAATATGGATGCACTGTGTTGCATGACAGCACTTGCACAGCTTTGCTTCGGATTTGGTATCAATGTATGTATACCGTTTGTCCGCTACACATCAGGCGAACGCTACCGCAATGTCACCAACAACCTCTATCTGCCACTTGTAGCTGCATGTATGATAGTGCCGCTCGCAGTGTCTGGTGTATTGTATGAGTGGCTTGGGGCACAGACATATTTCCTGGTCAACTTCATATGCAGTCCAGTGGCCATCATCATGGCGATCGTCAGCAAGTGTGGTAAGAGACTATTTGATAAAATAAAAACATCCCCTAACTCCTCCCAAGGTGGGGGACTCAAGCCCCCTAACCCCAAAGGGGACATTCAGATAGAACATAGGGAAATTTATTCATAACTTATATGCTGTAACTTACAATTGATATAATATTAATATGAAGTCAAAAGTCAATAAGGCGATAACAAAGGCATACTCATGGGTGCCAACATTGTACTTTGTCGAGGGATTGCCATACGTGCTTGTGGTGACACTCTCCACGACGTTGTTTAAGAATATGGGATTGTCTGATACGGACAATGCCTTCTACTCAAGCTGGTTTTATCTGCCATGGGTAATCAAGCCGATATGGAGTCCGCTTGTAGATGCTATGCGCACCAAGCGATGGTGGATACTGTCCATGCAGTCCGTACTGGGCGTGTTGTTTGCTCTGCTTGCCTTTACCATGCCGACACCCTTCTGGTTTCAGTCAGTAGTGGCATTGTTCTGGGTTATGGCATTCTTTAGCGCCACACACGATATAGCAGCTGACGGCTTCTATATACTTGCGCTTGACAGTCATGATCAGGCATTCTATGTTGGCGTACGAAGCACATTCTACCGCATAGCCACCATATTTGCGCAGGGCGCTCTTGTCATACTTTCCGGATGGATATACAATGGCGCACCGCTCGGTACCGCAGATACTGCTACACACCTGCTCCCACAGGGTGACTACTCACTCGCGTGGGCTATAGTCTTTGGAGTTGTGTCCATATTGCTTGCATTGGCAGCCCTATACCATATATTCGCTTTGCCACGCCCACAGTCAGACCATCCAGTAGATGCGAGCCATGGTGCAGGATTGATGCAGGTGCTCAGAGGTTTTGCCAACACGTTTATGACCTTTATCCGTAAGCCACAGATTGTGTTTGCCCTCCTCTTCATGTTGTTTTTCCGTTTCCCCGAGGCACAGCTCACCAAGCTCGCCAGTCCATTTATGCTTGCTGACATATCCGATGGAGGACTCGGACTCAGCAACGAAGACATAGGTCTCGCATACGGTACTATAGGCATCATAGGATTGACACTTGGCGGACTGCTCGGCGGATTTGTAGTTGCTCGTCATGGACTCAAGCGATGGTTATGGCCAATGGTACTCAGCATATCATTGCCAGATGCCGTATACATATATATGAGTATGACACAGACACAGTCATTGTGGATTATCGACAGTTGCGTGTTTGTTGAACAATTAGGTTATGGCTTTGGATTTACCGCATATATGCTGTACCTCGTATACTTCTCACGAGGCGAAAACAGTACGTCAGTCTATGCGCTCTGTACTGGCTTAATGGCACTTGGCATGATGCTTCCAGGTATGATAGCCGGTTGGATGGCAGACACCCTCGGTTATACCAACTTCTTTATCTGGGTGATGGGTTGCTGTGCTATCACTTTCATCGTGTCGGCATTCCTTAAGATAGATCCCGAATATGGTAAGAAGGAG
>JAZLKQ010000077.1:0-13816 GCA_045597745.1 Bacteroidaceae bacterium
CCTTTGTGATAGGCTTTGTCATGGCATAGATATAGTCACCGTCCTGCATAGAGAACTTCTTGCCTTCGAATGGCTTCCAGCTTGACTTCATGAAGATATTGGTCTCTCCGAAATACTGCGCTGTAAACTTGTATATCGTACCAGGTAATATCTCGCTTGGATTGTCAGGATAGGCGAAGTGTCCACTGTTGTCTGCATACTGACGATAGATATACATCATGTCACCACGGTTGAATCCTCCGTCGGAGACATAGGATGGTTCGCCGACACGTGTCCCTGAAGCGAAGTCTGATATGTAAGGTTCGAAGTTGACTGCCTTGCCTATCAGGTCTCGCTGTTGTGTAGTCATCTCCCACTGGTCATCCTGTGTACAGGAAATGAAGAGTGAAGCCTGGAGAGCTATGATAAATAATATATATAGTCTTGTCCTCATCTTAGTATACTGGTATTGCTGGTGTATTGCTTACTTTGCCACTTTCGTCCTGACAGTTGTCTACATATCCTGAGACAACCGCTCCCTCTGGGAAGAATGTACCTCCTACAAGGATAGTGTTGATGATCTCAGCACGGTAACCCTTGAGTGGCACCCAATATGTCTTGCCGTTGTTGGTCTCCTTGTGTACGTTGGCTTCCCACAGCTTGTAGTCAAGCGATGGATTGGACTCCTGCTTTGTGTCATACTGTGCATCGAGTCCCGCGAAGAGGCAGGCAGGATTCTTACGATATAGCGTAGGACGTACATACTCTGTATAGTCGTCCACACCGTTCTTGACGTAGTAGGTGACTCCGTCTGTCATCACTTCTGCAAGAGACTTGCTTTGCTTTTCCATCATATCGTCGCCAAATGGGATAGATGCTCTTGTACTGCGTGGTCTCGCCTGAGCTATCTCATTAGGTATATAGAGGTCTGGCAACTCGTATGGGGTATATTCGTCTCCGTCCTTTATGCACAATCCGTCCTCTGCATAGTTGGTCGTAGTAACCCAGTTGCCCACACCAGTTATGGTGATCTTATGACAGCCACCAGCCTCACCTCTGCAACGTCCATTGAGATGACCTGTAAATACAAAGTTCTGAGGTAACTGTGAAGCATCAATAGTGATATCCTTGTCAAGGATGAAATAGTCGCCATGATTGGCTCCGCCCTCGTATGCCTGAGCGAAATGCTCTATCCATGCTGCATCTGAGACGTACTGTCCAAGGTCATTAGGCTCTGCATACTGGTTACCGTCTGTGACAGGTCCGCTGATGCTGCTATTGCGATATGCACGCTGCCAGCTGCTTCCCGCCATAGAGAGGTTGTGACCAAGGTCATTGTTTGGACCATAGTAACCATCATTGGAGAGGGTCTGTTCCCACTTCTCTGATGTAGATGCGTCGTAGTCTACTCCATTTCTGTCGATTGTGAGATATACTACTGTCTGCCAGTTGGCATTGAGGTCGAAGTCAAATCGCTTCTCGTATGTAAGTCCATTGGCAAGTGTTATCTCGTAGTCTATGCCATTGGTCTCACGATAGAGTCTTGATATGACTGCCTCATCCTTAGTCTTGTCTGAAGTATAATATCCCTCCTCGTCATACATCACGGAGTCTCTCTCTGTATATGTAGGACGGACGATAACGTCATAGATAGGCACGCGCTGATACTTCTTCTGTATATAACCGCTGCTCTCACCATTGCCTTTAGTCCTGGCTGCTTCGAGATACTTTGCATGAACTGCAGGCCACTCTTTGTCACGAGGGTGAATCTTCTCTTCTGTCGCCTTTCTGACATATACGATGAAGTACTCTTTTGCTTCTTCGTCATCGGCAGCAAGAGTCTTGCCGTCCTTAAGGATACAGCTGCTTATCTCGTCCATAAAGTGTGGGATGACCTTACGGGTGATGTTCTCGTCGTTAGACCATACCGGTGTAAGGGATGTGGTAGTAGTCTGCGCGCTACCTGTACCTACGGTCTTTGTAGTCTCCTTGACGTACTTGAGAACCTTGACGTTATTGAATCTGAGCTGTGAAGATGTAGGGTCGTCAGGAGTGTTGTCCCAATCCTCTTCATCTACTCCCTGCTTATATCCCGCTATGGTAGTCTTGAGTTCTGGATCTATCAATACGTATGTGATGACACGACTAAGCCTATGCTTAAATGGAAGCAGGACCTGGTCGATGGTCGCACTATGATACCATGATGGTGGCATACCTATATAGTGAGACAGGAGTGTATAGTTGCCGATGGTGTTGCCAGCCACGTTACCACTCTCGTCATAGTCAAAGTCTGAGTCGTCATGCTGGTCACGAAGGAGATTTTGCGCCTTATCGTCGCCTGACAAGTCGTCGCCTGTAGTCCTGATCTGTGATGGCACGTACTGTCCCTCGAAGTAATGAGGACCGTTGTCGTACCATTTGGCACTGGCATGAAGCTTGTCCTCCTCTGTCTCGGTACTCATTCCCTTATAATAGAATGTATATACACCACGACCTGTGACGGAATGTTTGTCTCCTGTCCACTTCAATATAGCTACACGCTCATTGGCAATAATATGAGTGAAGTCACGATCCATGTTGGAATATGTGATGTCCAGTCCTTGCTTCAATGCGCCCTGCAGCCATGTCACATCCTCAGCCTTCTGCACCTGGAGTGCTTCGACTTCGGCACGTGTACCGACAGACTGGGCGATGCCTTCCGTTGTGACGCCACCTATATTAATGTATGCCGCCTCGCCTGACAATGCACCTGCTCCCGTACCTATCTCGTCAGTACAAGCAGCCATGCCTGTTGCCAGAATAGCTATGCCTAATAAGTTATACCAATTTATATTCTTCATATCTGCGTATTATCTGCGTATTATGAATTGTTTACTCTGTTTTCATTTCTACAAGTGTGGACTTCGCATGAGCTAATGCCCTGACTTGACTGTTCGGTAAGCTTGTCTTGCCTGACTTAGCCAAGAGCTGTACGATGCTTATGACATCATATCTTGGACATACGTTCGATGGAGCTTCGACATACGTTCGATGGAGCTTTGTCATACGTTCGATGAAGCTTCGACATACGTTCGACGAAAATCAGACCGTCTGTACTCGACATCTCACACAGTGTACATGTCCTTTGCAGCATCGCCATGGAACTGCGGACGATGTAGGCTCTCTATCTCGTAGAGCGGTTATTTCCACCAGTCAGAACTGTCATTGCCAGGACTGACACTATTCTTCTTGCCGAGGATCTTCTCGTAGTTGTTGCCAAGGTTGCCTGAAGGGTTGACGCCATCAGACCACCAGTTGCCCTGGCATCCCTCGGCGATACCGTTGGTAGGCTGGTTGTTCTTGACATATACTGTTCGTCCTATAATGGCTCCGAAGTTGGTAATGTCAGCATCGGTAAACCATGACGTACAGTTCTGTATGAGCAATGAAGGGTCTTCCTGGTTCTTCCTTGTAGTACCACCGACAATACCTCCACGGAAGAGGTTGGTATGCTTTGCCTGACCCTCTGCTACTACTTCTGACATTGTCGTACCTGAATGTACACGGCAGTTGATAAACGTAGCCTTGGCAGCAAATGCGACAAGTCCTCCCATATAGCGTCGTGACTCGTCTGCCTTCTCTTCTTCGCCTGGCAGGACGATATCGGAATTCATCTTGGAAAGCAACGCGACCTCTGTCTCACAATCCTCAATGGTTGCGCCGTCAAATGCCCAGCATACAAGTCCTGCTGGCTGTGAAGACTGTATATAAGTACCATTTGCCATGTGAACCTTAATGTTAGTCAACTTAGCATTCTCTCCATTTACAGAATATGCTAATGGCGAAATGGTATTGGTAGAGTTAGCGTTTGGTTCCTCAGCTATAGACTCAGCACAGTAGATGTTGAGATTCTTTATCTCTCCATTGATGTGTGAGAATATCATCTTGCCATGAGTAGTAATGGTGCGGCCATTACCATCAAGGATGAAGGTATGGTTGTAGACGTCATCTTCAGCATCCCAACCAGACGCACCAGCATTCTCCTCTGTTACGCCATAAGCCCAACTGCTGTCAATGTCGAAGTCTGCTGCTATACGGTAGCTTCTGCCCGATGCATTTCTACCCAACTTGATGAGCGTCTCAAGCTCTTCCTGACAATCGAGGACTGCCATATACTTTGCGGAAGATGCGTTCTCTCCTGCTATCTCGTTTGTAGCGACAGTTGGCCATACATTATTGTATACATTGTCACTGTTCAACATCTTTTCTTCATCTGTTGATGTCGCGGCGACAATATTCTTGCACTTATCGTTCTGCTGATAAGTGATTGTAATACCGTAATTGAAGTTGTTGTTAGTCAGGCGGCCTTCTGCATAACCAACGATACCTCCGACACCAAGAACACCTGAACTTGTGATGTCGTCTGCTCCTACTCTACCATTGACTACACAGTTGTCAATGATTGGCATTGGTGCGTCTACTCTGTCATCATCATGCTTAGATACGGCAGCAATACCGCCTATATATCTGCTATTGCCCTGTACCTTGAGGTCTGACTTACACTTGAGTATTGTACCATAATTCACATCACACACAGCTCCCTTGGTAGCGCATGACTTGCCGTCAGTCGTCACATTGACGAGCTGTATTATACCCTTGTTGTTAGAGCAGAGAGCAGCATTGACCTTAGGCTGTGGATTGGCAGAGGAAGCGCATACTGATATGACACCATTGACTATAGTAGCACTTGCGTCAAGATCACCAAATACCTGCTTGTCTGTGTATATCACTGCACCTGCCATATTGAGAGTCGCCTTGAGTGGAGGGAAGGCTGATGCGACCCATGCTGAGTCACGAAGGTCAAGAGATGCTGCTGAAAGGATAGCTGTATTGCCCGCCTTGTTCAGTTCTGGGTTCTTCAAGAACTCAGACAACTCATAACGTGATGTGATCTCGATTGGAACACCATTCTGTCCATAGTCATCGCAGATAGAGTTGAATGTCAACTCATCCCAGTCTTCGAGGAGAGCGGAGATAAGCACCACTCGGTCTGTGCTCAGTACAGCAGTGATGGTGAGATGCTTGCCGGCAGTAAGATTGTATGCAGACATGTCAGCGGCGTCATGATTGACATTGTATACACTGTCGTTGTGAGCATAATATGTGAACTTCATGTCGTTGACAGCCACCTTAAAGATCTCCTTGTCGAGATTAGAACTGAAATCGTATGGCTCTACTATCGCATCATACTGAGTAGTCTGGAAGTCACCCTCTTCACCATTAGTGTCTTCGTCATAATGTATATTGACAAAGGAAGTAAGTGGTTTGGTGACAGTCACCTGAGGTTCACCATAGCTAAACAATGAAGGTGTCACGAAATTCTTGTTGTCTTCCTGCAAGAACTCACGTGGCACACCATTGCCAGCCTTGAGGATGACAGTAAGCCACGAACGCTGATGCTGCAGATAGAGTGGCACTCTTCGTGCCTGCTCTGCAGTAGCACCTTCGCCAAGACGAGACTTATTGGCAGAGTACCATTGCTTATTGGTATGGTAGTTTATCGCATCGATGTCATCAGCTCCCTCACCGTATGATGGACTGTATGAATAGCCGAGCAATGCGTCCTGATTAAACAGCAGGTCGGCAGAACTCTGGTCTGCCTCAACCGTCTCTGTACCGCATGTAGCCTTAAAACCATATTGATTGACATTGTCAGGCCAATACATAGGAGTGCTTCCTACCTGCACCGCAATCGTAGGATCTGTAGGGTCATCATTGGCACGGGCATACTTGGATGTAGCCAACGCCTGAGTCTCTCCCTTCTTATACATAGAGATGGTCAAGTCGTAAGCATCATTGATTGGACTATACATTCCAAGTGCAGTAGTCATATCGTTCTCCGTTTCAAATGCTGCTCGAGTAGCACCACGGTGAGTCCTCACGTCTGTGCAAAACTCAATAGCATTGCCCTTCATGTCGGGAGCTTCGCCAAAGATATCCTCCAGTGTCTCACTGCACGACGTTACAAGTCCTGCAGTCAACATGAGCAATATGAGTCTGTATGTCTTTATCATTATATATTTTGCTTTTCAGTTATCTATTCCTGAGTTCTCAACTCTACCTTATATATTTATTACGATATTAATGTCTTGTCAATATATGTAGCTATGAGTCTTGAGAACTTAATTCTTAATAGTTCCATCACCATTGTATATTACACTGTATGGCTCCCAGTCATCAATGACAGTACGTACCACGGCAAGTGTACCACGGCGGATCTCGAGATTGTAGACGTATCGCTTGCCACTCTTCAGGTTGGTGAAGTCTGGGTCTTCTATCTTGAACGTTACAACATGCTTTATCTGTTCGCCGTCAGCATCCAATTCTTTCTCATGCCATACTATTCTCAAAGCCTTGAGCTGTCCATATGCTATTGCCTCAAATGTCTTTAGATATGTAGTAGCGGTATTGTCCGAAACAAACATGTCAAACGATGTAGCGTATGGATCGTCCTTATTGACCCTGCCAGCCTCTGCCGTACGGATATACGATGTGCCAGCATTGTACTTCACTATCGTTGGAGTAGCCTGTGTGGTATCAACATCCACAAATGGGAACACGTCAGCACTTTCTGAGATGCCCAACAGTTCTACGCTCTCTATCTGATCATAGTCCAACTCTACACTCTCGTGACCTTTGAGATTGACTACAATCTGAGAGAACTGATGTCTGAAGACAAGGTTGACACGGTTGATCTCTGCTCCAGAGCCTATTGGCTGCTGCTCCACACATGCAATGAGAGGATCGTACTGGTCAGACATCTTTGTCCATGCAGTCTCACCAGTCTTAAGTTCTTCTGGCTTCTTGTCCTTTGGATTACGAAGGTCAAAGTGCTTACACATCTGCTTTCGCACTTCTACCTGGTCCACATAGATAGAGTATTCATCGTGAGTGTTCAAGGCATCAGGCAAGTATGTCTGCGATGTAGCCTTTGCACTCAGGTAAGCGGCATTGTAGTTGTCTATATATCCTATGAATATGTGCGGACTACGGTTTTGCCAATAGAAGATTGTACCTTCAGTATCATTACCATAATTGTCCAATTTGCTTGTAACAGGGGCTGCATAATCTGACTGCCTATAGTTGCTGTTGCCACCACCGGCATTGTCCACCTGCAGGTATGCCATAAATGGTGTAAGTACATAGCTTTCAGACTTCTGATAGTACATGTCTGCCACAAAACGCACACCGCTTGGTACGTATATGATGTCAGCAGCACGTGTAGCTCCCTGCGTCATCTCACTGCCTGCAGAGAAGAGCACCGGCATATCTGTGTCCTGTGATTCAGGAGCTACAGACGGCTGCACGACCTCATCACTACAGGAGGACAACAACGCTACCCCCATCAACAGTGTGCTTAATATTTTATTGAAATTATTCATTCTGAACTATTAAGTAATAAATTCTTAACTTTCAAACTTCATCAGGATTAATCCCAGTCGAGCGTTGCATTGCCTCCAGCAGTAGCTGACACCCAGTCCTTTACGTAAGCTGAGAATGTCACTTCCTGCTTAGAAAGCGTGATGGTATAAGTATAGTCCTTACCCTGCTCCCACTTAGTTACTGCGCTCTTGTCGCCAGTAGTGAGTGTGCATTGATTGAGCTGTACACTGTATGTAGTGCCATCCTTGAGGGTAATGACAACCTTGGCATCATCAGCGATAGATTGAGGAACAACAACCTCAGAGAATCCAGAAGCCTTGTCATTAAGCATTATATCAACAGTAGCTCCACTTGTTACTTTACCGCTTGCTAAACTGTATGTTCCTGCTGTAGCCATGTTAGTGACAGTAATCTTGGCATCGGTAAGGTCAACTTCTGCGTCGCCAGATACAGTCTTGAGATTGATACTAAGCTTTGACATGAGATGCTCGAAGTCAATGCGCACATCGCCTGTACGTGGAGAGATGGCGGCAGTACCAGAAGTTCCCCACAAGATGTCGTTGCCCTGTGCTACAGCAGAAGTAGAAGAGCCTGCTGGTGAGAGAGCACGGAAGTAAGAAGCGTCTGACTGACCTGCCCAATAGATTGCATCATTGTATGTCCACTTGTTGTCAACGTAAGTGAGAGTTGTAGACTTTGCAGAGAAGCTTGTTGCGCTTGAACTCTTGTACACGTCAAATCCGTCTGCCTGAAGAGCTGACGCAATGGTGCCCTTACCGTTGACATCTGGAGAGAATATGATCTGAGCATTACCTTCAGCCTTTACCTTGTCCCAGTCAGCAAGTGTAGCACGAACTGTGACAACCTGCTTGTCTATCACAACATCAAGTATGTAGTGTACGCCTGACTTAGTGAGATAGCCCTTAGTAGGATCTATAGTTGCACGTGTACGAGCCTCTGCTTCCTCATCATAGTATACAGGAGCTGCCTCATCAAGTTTTGTACTCCAGCCCTCGAGCATATCACTCGTAACAGGAACCTCGTAGTTGTTACCATCAACATTAGTAATGGCTGCAAAGAGATTACCGACTGAGAGATTGGTGCCTGGAGCAACTATTGCCTGGAATGTGGCAGTAGTGTTTTCGGCAGATGCCTTATAAGATACTATAGAGCCTGGAGTACTTGACTCTACAGTCTCATTAGGAGCATCTACAGAGCATACTGTATTCATGTGCATGAGAGTAAGAACAGATGAAGCGAAGTTTGCCTTCGTTGTCAAGAATCCCTCGTCTGCTGTGACATTGACAGTGATCTTGCTCATTGCATGAGAATAAGGCAATATGAGCACACCATGCTTGCTGTCTTCTGTCTCTCCATGAGTATATGATACTGGAGCCTGAGTCTTTGCATAGAGCAGGTCAGACTTCTTGAAGTCCACTCCCTGTGCTGCAGACTGATCAGCCTTTACTGTCCAGCCAAGAGTACCATCAGTCTCGTCAAGAGCTGTTGTTGGCGTACCACCATTGTAGCAATATCCATACTTCAGACGAATACCTGCACCTGCAGTACGTAAGTCATAGTCTTTCGAACTGTAATTATCCCAATAGAGCTTCTGCAGACCTGCATCATCAGTCTCTGTGATGTGGGCTCCATCAGTAGTTATGGTATAATTGTAGAGGTCAGCATGATTGTCACCATCGGTATTGTCAGCATCATTGACGAGTGTCAGCGACTGAAGTCCCTTGAATGGATTGCCCTCCGAACTGAATACACCGCCAGTTGTTGTACCAGCCTCTATGTAAGCAAGGAGTACATCATTCTTCTCAAACTTCTTGTCCACTGCACGAGTACCCTGCGCAACAGACAGGTTAGTCTTGATTGCGATTGGAGTCTTAGCAGAGCCATTGAGCAATGTCTCTGGAGTCTCGATACTGTCAGAGCATGACGCAAGGAGTCCTAATGCGAATGCTCCGTATATGTATGTCTTCAATTTACAATTCATATAATATAAATTAATAATTGATTCGTAATTACTTAACAAATACCTTAACAGTCTTGCCGTTAGTTAACTTCACGATATTGATACCCTTCTGAGTAGCAGCTATCTTACGGCCTGAAGCATCATAGATGGCATCAACACCTGAGCCCTCGCTTGCAAGTGAACCAATAGCTGTGGCATCATCTTCACCACCTACAAGGATAGAGAGTGTACGTGGTGCTGCTTCGCCACCATCAGTATAATTGATGTAAGCACGATATGCTGGCACCTTGAGCGATACCTGAGTCTTGTGGAACTTGTCGCCATTGATGTAGTATATGCTGCCGTCTGCAGGGATGTCAACAGACTCGTATGTACCAACGAGAGCACCATTTGTCATCTCTTCTGGCTCTACAAGACTTACTGTTGCATCTGGCTCGCATATCTCGAGATCAGCTGTTGTCTTCTTGAACACAACAGGAGTATGTGCCTCAATGCTTTCTGTTGTCTCGTCTACTGTCAGTGTGCTGCCACTTATATTATTATAGGTATAATAGTCAGCACCGTTGCCACTTGTCAATGTGAATGGGAGGCAAACTGTACCCCACTCTGTAGCAGAGATATTAGTACGCTTGTATATTGCCTTACGTACCTTGTATGTCTCTGTTCCTGTGATCGTTGGATAATCGATAGGTTCTCCATCAATTACCACAAATATAGGCATCGTCAACTCATTGCCGTTGGCATCAATAGTCACATTGGCAGGAATGCTCTCCTTTGTTGTCTCTGCATCATCAAGTAGAGTGACAGTCTCACCTTCCTGAGCTTCCTCGATAGCCTCATCAAGGGATTCGTACAAGACGTCACCAATCTGAGCGATGTAGTTACGTTCTACTACTGTATATGTACCGTCTCCATTGTCGATTGCCTTATAGCCATCAGCAACGAAGTTTGTACCTTCACCTTCCGCAATATTGTCTTCAGGATTGAAACCTACGTATGTACCACCTGTAACGACGAATGAGTTGTGGTCTCTGCAATCGTCCTTGATATTGAGCACGTACTTGCCATCACCAGACTCGAAAGTTCCGCCTGATATGTTTACTACAGAATTACCTGTTGTCGCAAGCATATAGATTGTGCTGTTGTCGCCTGTTACAGAGTATTCACCACCTTCGATATTTACTGTAGTATAATTACCAACCTGTATAGCGTTACAGCCCTCGCCATGATCTGCACATGATACCTTGCCTTCACCCTTGATGGTAAGTTCTACTGGAGCTGATACTGTACCCTTCGTGGCAAAAACGGCATCTGCCTTGGTAGGAGTGCATGTTATGTTATAGCCATTGAGGTCGAGTGTGAAACTCTTTGTAACGTTCATGTATGTTGTTGTCGCAACATCCTTTATGAGCTTGACAGTCTTGTCTGATACTTTTGCATTAGCAAGCAGACCGGTATTAATAGGAGCATAACCTACAAGTGTCTCGCCGTCATAGTATTCTGCATGTGCAGCGTCAAGGTATTCACTATCTGTGCCAGAAAGTATCATCGCCGTTGCATTAGAAGCAAATCCTATGCCGTTAGGTAGTGTTACACCTGTTACCTTTACATCTGTAGTATAAATATTGATTGTAGGCTTACTGCTTACGCCTGCAAACGTACCACCTGTAATCTCCAATGTTCCACTCTGGTTGGCATATACTGCATAATTGTTTGCACTTGTGAATGAACCGCCTGTGATTGTACCTGCTGCACAGAGTGCCTGACCTGCTGTAGCAGTAATCTCACCACCAGAGATTGTGACATTCTTGGATGTAACACCTGTACCAGCAGCTATTATTTTACCACCTGTCATGACAAACGAGCCTGATATGGCATAGACTGCACCGTTGCTGTTGCCTGTTGTGGTCTGTACGGTACCATTGTTGAGTGTGAGCACAGATGCAGCAGTACCTGTCTTGATGACATACTTGCCACTTGCTGTATTCTTTATTACACCATTCTTCTCTGCTGAACTGTCGTCAACAGTGAGCTGACCATTAACTGTAATCAACTGAGCTAGAGTCTTTGAAGCATCGTTCTTGATAGTCTTGCCATTGAGGTCAAGGACCACATTCTGAGTGTTTGCTATTGTGAGCGCTGACGTGATATCTACATCGCTCAACATGGTGACAGTAGTCTCAGTACCATCTGTTGGAACTGCAGCAAGTGCTTCTGCAAGAGTCTCGTAACCCTTGTTGCCGACCTTTACTGCGGCAGGGACTATTGTCACTGTACCATCACCATTGTCCTTTCCTACAAGATTGTCTGGCAAGAAGTTTGTACCTTCACCTTCCGCTTTATTGTCATAAGGATTAAAGTCATGGAATATTCCTCCTGTAATAGTTACAGAAGATTCATCCCTAACAGCGTCGTACTTATTGATAAGAAATTTCTTATCAGAACCGGTAGCAAAGAACTCTCCTCCTGAGATATTAGCTACAGATGTTGCTGTATAAAGATACACGGCTGTTGGATTGGCGTAGAACTCGCCACCTGTGATATTTGTTTCTCCTTTATTCACCCATACAATATGTGGAGCCGTCAACTTACCTCCATCTATATTTGCTTCTCCGTCAACCCATACTGCAACCAAAGCTGCTTCAATTTCACCACCATTGACTGTAGCAGTACCACCAGCGGCAACATTGATACAGGCAGCAGAGCTGTTTGCGACGTTATAATTGCTGACAAGCTTTCCACCATCCATCACGAAAGTACCACCATTGGCTACATTTACAATGCTACGTGGTTTGTCAGATGTAATCGTTCCATCCTTCAATGTAAGCGTAGCACCACTAAATGCCCCAACAATACATCCTGCATTGTTTTTCTTGTCTGTAATGTTTACACCGTCAATAGTTACATTGCCGTATGCCTTAACTGCGTATGCAGTAATACCATAACCATAGTAATCTATCTGACCATTACCTGTCAAGGTAACATCATCATATATGGTAAATATTGTTGAAGAGGACTTTGTAACAGTCTTTCCATTGAAATCTATCGTAAACTGACGCGCATGTTTATCTGTAGATGTACCAACAGTAGCAGTACTTGTAAGGGTAATATCTTCAAGAAGAGTGATAGTCTCTCCTGTCTGAACTGCGGCAATCGCATCAGCCAACGAAGCATACTCCGTAGTACCTATCTTTGCAACATTCTGTGCCCATGCTCCAATCGTAAGCAATAAGCAAGCTAAAGTATATATTATTCGTTTCATCTTCATCGTAGTTTTCGTTATCTATTTCGTATGCTGTTGATTACATCCAGATGTGGTTATTGCCAGAAGTAACAGTCTCCCAGTCCTTGAGAGTAGCTGTGATCTTGATGCCAGTCTTAGTGATATAGAGGCTGTAGATGTACTTCTTGCCTGATTGCCAAATGCTTACCTTACCCTTTGTGCCACCAGCAGGAGTGACCTCTATGTCCTTGATAGGAGCCTCATATACGTCGAGCTTGCCGTCAGCATCCTTGACTGTGATGCGGAACTTCAAGTCTGCAAGCGACTGAGGTATGATGATGTCGTGACGATCTGCGTATGTACCGCCCTGCATAGTGTATGTGCCCTTGTCTGCAGCGTCGCATGTAGCAGAACCGTCTTCCAATTTGATATTACCAGACTTATATCCGCCAACGATTTCGATAGTAGTATTGTCGTCAAGGACTACCTTGTCGTCGCCTGTAGATGTAGAGAGCTTCACTTCTACCTGTGACATGACGTACTGGAAGTTGATACGGATGTTACCCTCAGTTGCACAGATGCCCTGAGTACCAGTATGTACCTTACAATCCTCGTCTGATGTACCATCTGTATTGCGAGGATAACCAATCATGAGGTTGGATGGGAATGTAGTGCCATCATATACACCGTTTGCTACAGCGATATATGACTTGTCAGCAACAACTGCTGTTGATGGATATACGCCACGGAAGAAGTAATGTGTCTCATGGTTTGGCCAGTAGAGCTGAGTAGCCATCTGATAACTGCCATCGCTGTACTGTATGTCTGTGCCCTTTGTGTAGTTGCTTGACTTAGACTGGCTCATATAGAGAGCGAAGTTCTTGCCGAAGTCATCGCACTCGTCGTCAGTAGCCTCATGACCATACACCTTATTAATATTAATCTTTGGCTCAAACTCATCTGCCTCCACATCGATCCACTCGGCTACGGTTGCAGTAACCTTGATGTCAGTCATGTTGATCTTGAAAGTAAATATGTAGTTCTTGCCAGCTTCGAGTACGATATTGCTACCGTCCATCTTAGCGCCTTCCTTGCCTGTGAGTGCAGCGGCAAGAGCCTTAGCAGACACCTTGTATGGGTTCTTGTCAAGAGAGAATACCACAGCATCGTCTGCACTTGACGCATCGAGAGTCTTGCCCGGCATTACGAGT
>JAZLKQ010000078.1:0-4016 GCA_045597745.1 Bacteroidaceae bacterium
GTAGGCTTATACTCTACCTCTGTCACGTCATCTCCATAGACACTTATTGAGTATAGTGTAACCTCCCATCGTGTTACAGCAGCGTATGGTGACGATGCGTCGGCTGAGGGCGCTTCGGACTGTACTGTTTCTTCTGCAACAACACTCACCGCGGTATCTGTAACCTGCTCTTCATCTGCAGTTTTACTTACAATAGTGCTGTCCTGATCTGCCTGTTCTGCAATTTCTGACGTCTTCTGTCCGCATGATATAATAAATGCTGGTACAACGAAAAGGAGTAACATTAATCTGTTCATGGATCGTGTAGTAATATAAAATATTATTAGTTTTATTGTACATTGTCAATTATGTGCTACGCATCATCACTTTATGACTCTTGCCAAGTCAGACTTGATCTTGTCGGTCTCCTTGCCAATAGCCCGGATGACCTTGTCCTTGTCCATGATGACATAGTATGGGATAGTCTCTACGCCGAGTGCCCGTACTGATGGAGAATCCCATGCTTTGGAATCACACGAGTGTGTAATAATGAGAGAGTCACTTCGGACGACATTCTCCCATCGGTAGTATTCGTTGTCAAGCGAGATGCCGACTATCTCGAGACGGTCCTGATATGTGACATGGCTCTCTCTTAGTTGTTGCTGCAACTGATATTGCCCATTCATCCATGATGCCCAGAATACTACCATGGTGTATTCGGACTGTATGCCTGACAGGGACTTTTTCTTGTTTCCCTTGAGATGGAGAGTGAGTGATGGCATCTTGCTTCCGACCTTGACCTTGTCGAGTGACTTGAGTTTGGACTCGATACTGAGCAGATGCTCGTTGTCGGGCTGTACACTCTTGATGGTCTTAATGAGGGTGAGCAACTGGCTATTGCCTACGCTTTCGTCCTGCAAGAAATACTTGTCGAAGAGATATATTGCGACTGGCGATTCAGGATGCTCGCCAATGTAGCGGCCAGCTACTTCGCGTGTATCCTGTGCCGTCATCTTGTAAGTCTCATTGCGAAACTCATTCATCAGCTTATTCTCGTCGCCACCATTGACCACGTAGTTCTTGAGTTCGTTGGCAGCAGCCTCATACTTCACCTCAAGGCCACCGTCCACGAATATCACATGTTCGTTAGCATTTGGAAATACCAGCATGTATGGCGTAGGGCCGTCTGCATTGCCACCATAGACAAATTCACCTTCGTTGATGATGATGGTGTCAAATCGCTCGGTACCTTCTGCCAGATTGTATATATACACTTCACCTCCCTGCATGTCGTGGAATGATCCCTTGATACGAAACTTCGAACCAGATGGACCGCAGGCATACAACAGCAGCAACGCCACTAATGTGATGAATATGTAATACGCTCTCCTCATCGCTTCATAAACTCTGTATCAACCTTGGCACGTGCAGCATAATATGCGTCCTTGGCAGATGCACTCTCTATGTATGACTTCATCAAGTCTTGCTTACCCATACGGGCTGCATGTATAGCTTTGAGATAGTCTGTAGTGGCATCAGTCTGCTTCATGTTGTCGAATGTCTGTTGTGCAGCGGCATAGTCCTGAGCAAGTATCTGAGCAAGCGCCGCACTGTTGGTGCATGACTTCTCAAGCTTGACTGCTGCCTGATTGTACTTGCCCTGAGCTATATAGAGGTTGCCGAGTGCCTCGTCTATATTGTTCGCCCCTGCACCCTTGCCAAAGTATGTCTCCGCTGTATGGACATCGCCACTCTGCAGAGCGAGCAGTCCAAGGTTGACATTTGGCTCTGGAGCTGATGAATTGATAGACAATGCCTGACGATAATACTTCTGTGCGTCGTCAGCCTTGCCCTGACGCATCATGATGTTGCCGAGATTGTTGTATGCACGATAATCGTTAGGGAATCGCTTTATGATCTGCTGATATATAGCCTCCTTCTGAGCGTCTTGCTCAGAGAGGATATTTGCAGCGTACATCATCTCCTCTATGCTCAACTGGTCTGGAGCTGACGCAAGCAGCGACATGATCTGCTCGTCGTTACGTCCGATGACATCATAGTTGATGATCATACGTGCTCTACGCAACTCTGGCAATACTGCATTGGCAAGTTCGGAGTATACGGTTGCAATATTCTTTATCTCCTGTTCACGCTGCTCAGGGTCTGTATACATGGACAATACTCTAAGGATAAGGTCCTTGTCCTGAAGATTGGACTGTGATACAAGTTCCTGGAATCCCTCCCAGTCTTCAGCAGTAAACTTTGCGTCAATATTAGTAGACAGTTTGTTGTTCTTCAGCTGCTGATTGACGAAGTCTTCCGATACCTGCTCACGACGCTCAGCCAACTTCTCGTTGACATTGAGTGCACCATCAGGCGAAGCGTAAGCACTGATTTCTACATTGTTGAGTACAAGGCTCTCGTTGTCCGACTTGATATTGCGGAGTGTCCTTATGAAGTCCTGTACATTCTGGCTGTTGAGTTCGCTGCCACGGAGATTTGCTTGACCGATGAGGAACTTGACAGTTGCTGTCTGCTTCTGTGATATGAGCCTCTGGAAGTTGTCTGGAGCAAGTCCGTAGTTGACGGTCTTGGCTGTACGGTTGACAAGTGCCGCTGTACATACCACTCCATATCCTATCTTCACCTCAGGCATGACTATCTTCTTGTTGCCCTTTCTTGCATTGAATGTCATGTACAGGTCACTCTTCTCCATACCTTCCTTGAATGGGAAACTTGCACGAAGCGTTGCATGACCGCCATTCTTATACGATACTATCTGATGATTAGCCTCAACCATCTCACCCTGCAGCGTAGCTCCCTCCGAAGCTATCTCACCGCCATCCCATCTCAAGACAGGTATGCATGTCACGATAGCCTTCTTGTTCATAGACTTTGCAGGTATATTGGCACTGATAGTCACAGGCACGTCACCAGCAAGATATTCCATAGGAGTTGGAGTTACGGCAAAGTTCTCCGCTGTCCACTTACCCTTGCTTCCACATGCAGTCAGCAGCAATGCTGACATTGGTATTAGCAAGTATCTATTGTACTTCATATATATAAATAATGTGTAATATTTAGTTTCTAAATCATTCTCTTGTAATCAGCGAACTGCCCTTGACCGCAATCCATACCGACAGCGTGGCGACCACCAATACTGTGGCAAATACCACCAGTATGTCTATAGGATGTACACTTACCGGGTAGGCATCAATGATGAAGTTGCCTGCAGAGTTGCCAAATCTGACCAGTTCATATTCCTGCTGCAGCAGACACATGCCGAGTCCGATACCGATACCCAGCACCGCACCAATGGCGCTGATGAGTCCACCTTCACACATGAATACTCCTGCCACTTGATTGTCGCTTGCTCCAAGATTGCGCATCGTCTGTATGTCATTCTTCTTCTCAATCATCAACATCGAGAGCGAACCGATGATATTAAAACAAGCCACCATCAGGATAAATACAAGAAATACGTAGGCTATGAGCTTCTCTATCTCCTGTATCTTGAATATATCCTCCTGCTGTTCGTAGCGGTCAAGTATACGGTACTTGTCGCCAAGCATAGCCTTGTATCTCTTCTTCGCCTCCGCCACATCAACCCCCTTCTTCATCTTGAGTTCGACAGCTGTGACATATCCTTGCCTCTCAAAGAGTCTTCGGGCAAATCCTATCGAAGTCACCACATAGTGACCGTCATACTTATTCTGCTTGACACTAAATCCCATCTTTGGCGAATACAGTTCCTCATGATTGAAACTGCTCTCAGGATCATTGAGGTCAATCCTCTCCCCCTTGCTTGGAGCATACACTTGCAACGCCTCAGAGAAGTCTGCCGCAAGTCCAAGCTGCGACAGCAGGTTGATGCCAAGCACGCCATAGTCAAGTACATCAACATGCAACTGAAACGCTCCATCGCCATACTTTATCTTGTCGACGTCAATCAGCTGCTCAAAGTTGTCGTCCACACCCTTGACCGTAACCATCGCCTGACGGTTGTTGACCATCACCATGGCGTTGTCCTCCACCAC
>JAZLKQ010000079.1:0-3399 GCA_045597745.1 Bacteroidaceae bacterium
AGTTGGCATGTCCGTAGAGGTCCACTTCGATAGCCGTGTTGATAGCTATAAGACCAAGGCGGCGGATGACTTCAGCGTTGTTGGATATCTCTGAAGGACGGAGCACGAGACGGTCCTCAAAGAACTTCATGTTGTCATAGATAGCCTGGAGCTTGTCGTTAGTGACTGTGAGCGAACAAGTAGATGCGCACTTCACCTTCTCCTGGAGCATAAGGTCTACGATAGCATTCTGGAGCACCTCGGTATATACCTGCATCTGAGGCATCTCAGGATTGCTGCCAAGAGCGAAGAGGATGGCATTGGCAGTAGTACCTACACCGCTCTGGAATGGGAGGAAGTCAGCAGGGATGATACCGCGCCTTCTCTCGTTCATGAGGAAGTTGGCCACATTCTCACCTATCTTGTCCGTGATAGGGTCAGCGCCCTTGAAGTCACGAGCCTCGTCCTGGAGATCCGTCTCAACCACACCGATCACCTTGCTTGGGTCAATCTGCAGGTATGGAGTACCAACACGGTCAGTGACCCCCTCTATCATGATAGGCTTGCGGCAAGGAGGGTCAAGTGGCTCGTACACGTCATGTATCTTGTGAGACATTGGTGCGTGATGAGCGTTGAGCTCGAGGATGATACCCTTCTTTGCCAAGCGTGCAACAGTAGGGCTGATACCGCCGGCAGCAGTAAGATATACCTTGCCGTCCTCCTCGATAGCACAGACCTCAATGATAGCCCAGTCCACTTCTCCGAGAAATCCATAGCGCAGGTCCTGAGCCATCATGCCGAGGTGGATGTCATTGTACGCTATCTCGCCAGCATTTACATGCTTACGGAATGAAGGGTTTGTAGTATAAGGAGCACGATACTTGATAGCGTGCTCTTCCGAAAGCACACCATCACATGACTGACCAGTAGAGGCACCGGTAAAGATGCTCACCTGGAATGGACGGCCTGCCTCATGCTCAGAGCGAGCTATGTTAGCCAACTCTGCAGTCACAGCCTTAGGAGTGCCAGCAGGAGTAAAACCGGAAAGACCGATATTGTCACCATTCTTGATTAATGCCGCTGCCTCAGCAGCCGTAATTCTTGTAAATGCCATTGTTTCGTCTGTATTGTTTTATTTAAGTCTATCAACCATATCAAATAGTATCGTGCCTAATACACCATACCACACCTCTTAACGACGGCAAAGTTACACATTTTCGATTGATATGAGCAAACTTTGCCATAATAATTACACTTTATATATAAAAATGTGTCGTTTTCTTGTCCATTAGAGCACAATACACACAATGCGTCACATCGTTTTATTGTAAAATGCAGACATGACGCCAATCTCTAAAAGTCCATTTGGGGATACTTGGATTTGGCATCTTCCTAAGTGTACCTTTTAGAATGAATAACCTATCTTGACCTCTGCGCCATTGTGACTGATGTCTGAATATCCGTTGCCATTGTGCAGATAGTTGGCATTGATGAAGATGTCACTCTTCTTGTATACATTATATCTTACACCTGCCAGAGCAGACAATTCTTCTGGTTTTACTTCTGTGTTATCTATATAGTAACGATTATTTTGTGCTTTTGCATTTAGCGAAAACACAAGCAATGCTCATTTAAGCTATTTTATGGTCGCTGATTAGTTTTATTATTTATGTATTGTTTCTAACCAAATACAAAGCACATAAAGGCAGGGCGGATTGATGGCTATTGGCAGGAAGGATGATAAGTTTTTGTAGTTGGATAGGTCGAAGAAGTGTTTGTAGTTATTCTTTATCTCATCTATCAGCAGGTAGTCGTATATGCTCTCTATCCTTGTGCGTGGCAGGGTAGTGCCATATTCGTTTACATCGTACTTGAAGTTGATGGGAGTAACTCTTGCAAATGTCAAAGAGTCCTTTGCCGCCTTGCCTTGTGCGTCTTTGCGCTCGAAGAATACGGCAATGGTATCCGAATATATTGTAGTACTGTCGATGAACGTGGCTTCGTATGTTTTCTCAATATTGTCTTCAGTATACAGACCTGAATGCGAACCATTGGCTCTACTTACGTCGTACCTTTGTTCTAATGTTCCGATATCGTCGCCGTATGTTTCGATACATAGGGCGAATCCTCTGTAAAAGTAAACTTCGCTCTTGTCCTTTATGTCATGATAATAGGCGATATATTGCGCACTTGCATCCTTTATGCCGAAGTCTACTCCAAATATGTCAGTTTTGACGGGCTTGTATCTGCATATTGTGAGTCCTAACCGTTCGGCATCTCTTCCCATCACAGGGTAAGCATTACCTTCTTCGAATGGTGCAATAGACTGGATGAATGACAATACGAGTATATAGACAACGCTAATCAAGACGTTGATTGACAGATATGGCACGACATGTCTCTTGTCTCCCTGCAGAAGGCGGGCAAGCACTATGCCTGTCCATGGTGCATAGATGAAAATATATGCCATCAGGCATAATAGAGTGGCAAGGCTGGGATATGTGATGATGGTCACAATATAGTATAGTGACATTATCACAAGGGAGTATCGCCAGTTGAGAAAAATTCTTTGTATCTTCCTTACATAATTATTTGCTTTGACCGAGTTCATTCTGTACCTTATTATAATAAATAAATCTGTTTTCGTGGTTTTTGTTTTCTTTTATTATATTTTGAAATATAAGTTAGCGAGTCAACAAGTCGTCTCGTAAGCCTTTCGGGCTCTTCGCTACTCTCTTGCGAATACATGCCATTTGTCAAGCAATATCTCTTGGTGTATAGTTTGTAACAAGTCAGATTAGAGCTGTCAGTCACTTCTATATTTCCGAAGCTTACACCTGCCAGAGCGGACAATTCTTCTGGTTTTACTTCTGTGTTGTCTATATAGTAACGATTATTTTGTGCTTTTGCATTTAGCGAAAACACAAACAATGCTATGAGCATTATATATAATGATTTTTGTTGCATATAATTCTTGCTGTTTTGGAATAATAGAATTGACAGGCATAGTTATGTCTCTAAAACCTTACAAAACGTATAGAGTCTGCATCTGCCTCGATAGTGTATGTACCATTGATGTCTAACAATTTGTTCTGGCAATACATACCTGTACAATGAAACGGATAAGATATAGAATTATTGTATGAGAGCCCAAATGGCAATATGTTTATTGGACTGTTCTTAATCGAGTCATAAAAAGGCGTGTAATAGCCATCAACCCTTATCAGACTATCAATCCCATTATCAGACCTTCCATCAAGCTTTGCATACTTTATATCATCCACCTTATAATCCATCACTGTAAAATAAAAGGTTTCATTCAAGCACGCCGATAACAAGAACGTACCAAGTATCGCAATCAAAAAACTTCTTCATAAGCTGTTTTATATTTTATCTATCATCGATAGGTGTTTTGTAATG
>JAZLKQ010000080.1:0-3660 GCA_045597745.1 Bacteroidaceae bacterium
CATGCCAGTCAGGTTGTGGCACAATGGCGACTCTCAGCCCCTCAGCCTCAAGCAGTCTGCCACATACTGCAGCACCAAATGAAGGGTGGTCTACGTATGCATCACCACTAAACAAGATGATGTCTAACGAATCCCAACCTCTGAGATTCATCTCTTTCTTAGTGGTAGGCAACCAGTCTGTCAATCTGTATTCCTGCATGTCAATCTGTGTGTATGAGTATGAGAGTAGGTGAGAGTTACTTGCAGAGGAAATGTGTGACAGATGTCATCACTTTATTCTGCATATCAATATCAGTGATGCTTTCGAGTGGAAATCCAAAGCATACAGCCTTGTAGTCAGAACCTTCGTATGCAGTAGCAGCAGACATGCCATTGACGTATGTCAGCATAGTATATGCTCCTGCCTGTGGTGAGACTGACAATACTGTAGGTACAGGATAGCACTTGTCATTCATCTCTCGATAGATAGAGAATGACATGTCATTGCCATTGCCTACAGATGTTACCCCCTTGTCTTGTATCACATCACTTTGCTGAGCATGAAGCTGTGGAAGAAGTATCGTGGCGTTGTTGATATTGGCACCGCTGACGAATAGTCTTCCGCCATCGTTGAGATAGTCTGCAAGCATAGTCTGCAAATGACGTGAATACACCTTCTGCACACCATATATCACATCTACCATCTTGTAGTCGTGCAGATGGGTTCGCTTGTCTATCAATGCACTTTCGCTAATAGATGAGAATGAATAGTTGCCAAGTTGTGCTATACCCTTACCATGTACAAATGGATAGTCAAATGTATTGCCCATGATGATCTTACCTTCAAGGTCCTTTCCGCTATATCCTGTACCAGTAGAGAGTTCGCTACCTATATTCTTAAGGTCAAACACCTTCTGTCTACCAACAAATCCAGCGAACTTGCCATATTGTACTCCAGGGTCAAGGTCGAGGTCAAATCCCTGTTGTGATGATGTACATATCTCTGCTGGGCCTTCAAGTCTGTCAAAGGCATTGACTATAAGTATATTGCCTTGACTCTGCAGGGCAAGATAAGCTGATAGTGTCTCTGATGGGAAACTTTCTCCTCCCTTGTTGACCGCAGTGACTCTGAATGAGTAGATGTTGCCTGGCGTCATGCTGTACGATACGGAAGTACCCTTGACTACTCGTCCGTTGTCAAAGTCACCATTGCCCTTGCGAGTATAAACGATGTACTCCGTAGGTACCGCTGATTTCTCTTTCGGATCGTGAGTAGGACGCCAAGAGAGCTCGACGGTATGTTTCTTCTCGTTTATTATTGCGGCAAAGTCCTTGACTGGCAAAGGCTGTATGACATAATGACGCTGATGCTGATATGCAAGATACTTGACTACTGTCTTGTATACTGAGCGACAGAAGTCAAACTTGAACTTTGGATCATATCCGAGACTCAAGTCAGCAAAATTCTGATGTGAGAGCATCTCAAGTATGATCGATGGCACTTGTGGCTCTCGTGTCTCTCCATAGTTGCGGTCAAGCAATTTACGAGTCACCCAACCGTATTTGTCCTTGAGGTCTTCGTCAAGGTTGGTCAGGAGTAGGGTAGCGAGGTCACGGCTTGCGAATCTGCTTACGCCATTGGCAGTCTTGCCTCCATAGAAGTCTGATGAACAAATGGACAAGGTGCCGACTAAATCGCGTGTGGTCTTGTATCCCGCATCTGTATGAAATGCCATTGACAACTCAAATGGTACTCCACGGCCTTCCATGTTTGGCATAAATATAGAGCCACCGCCAAGTTTGTTGATGGTACGTGAACGGGTTACAATATCACTCTTGTAGTCTTCTGAGCCATCAGAATACTCATATTCATCCTTTGAAAATCCACTCCATTGAGCAGAATAGCGTGCCGCTTCATTCCAGCGTGGAAATCCGCTGACCGTCGCATTGGCTGCAGTAGCACCACGAGCTATATTGCCCATACCGCCACCTATCTTGACAGCATCTGCACTTACCACTCCTGTAGAGTGGCTGTCATTGTAGAGCAATATCTGCGAGTCGTTGTTCTTACCCTTTTTGAAATAGAATGTGCCGAGATATACCCATGTGCCTCCACCAATAGTTTGATTGACATGATACTCAGTCATTGCACCATTGTGATATACTACATAATGTGCATCATCGACGCTTTCCGCCAATGTCTGATATGAGACATATACGGCATAAGAACCATCTTCGGGAATGTCTGGCATCCATTGAGCAAATGATGCTTCCTTAGCAGAAGCAACAGTAGGTATGTATCGTGCTGTACCATCAGTAAATGGCGAGTCGTATGTGTTGTATACAAGTTTGTTGTGAGCAAAACCCGGTAGCTCGCTTACTTGCCATCGTTTGTCATTGAGGCATTGTTCGCGGTATGTGCCGCTCTTGTCTGGGTTGTCATTGTCGACAATGACTTCATTGTTTTGCCAGTCTCTCTCTCGAGGAGTATATACCACAGCTCCTGCATTCTGCAACATTGGTATGATATAAGGTACGACAAATGTCTGAGAGAATACGTCTTCTGCTGTACAGAATAAGTGTGGTCTCTGCCAAGTCCACCCGTCTTTCGTATTTTTCCAGTAGAGTCCATGGCTTTGCCATAGTGCAATATGTGTGCCTTCCAGTCCTTCGCTGATATTATAAGGTCGGCTCACATTCTTTACCCAGGCATTACCCTTGTATGTGTCTTTCTGCAGTCTTTCCGTATCTTTCTTGCCATTGCGCAACATGTTTGGTACAAGCTGTTCGATAGGATGTCCATTAGACTGAACGACCACATTGTATTTATGATAACTGTCAGGTATGAATTTGTGTATGCCATCATATATAACATCTACTACTTCTGGAGTGAAATACTGTGTGACAAATCCACCGTCAGCGTTGATTGTGATAACTCTGTTGATGCTGTCAACAGATACACCACCAAGCGATGACGGTGCCAGCACCATATCTTTGCGGTCATAACTCTTGAAGTATGATTCGAGTGCTGTACGCAGAGATGATGGATCATCACCTGATGGCGTTGCGAAAGCGCTGCTACAGCAGATGGCAGACATGATGATAAACGCAATATACCGTATATGTTTCATATTAATTGTGCTAAGTGAATATACTTTTGCATGTGATATAAGTAATGGCCTTGATGCCCTAAGATGGAGGTATACAATTATAAGTTGTGTAACATCTGAAATCCTACAAGACGATCATATCTCTCTCCGAATGCCCGGTGATATATGTATATGAGATATTCATTTTCCGTCTGGTGGAAGTTACCCTCTGTCTCTATAGTCTGCCCTCTTGATTCACCATCACGGACATAGAGGTATTGATAGTTGTATGAGCCTTGCTTGACAGGCATGACCAGTTCGTAGCAGTGCGACATCACATTGTAATTCATACGATACTCTTCCGCAATACGATTGTTTGTCAGGTCACCATTGAGGTATACGCTGCCACCAGCTATCTGCGGCATTTCGAGTGTGAAATGAGTGATGAAGTAGTCGCTCTCCGTCTCGTTGTCGACATTGTCACTATTGCGTACCACAAACCTACCATTCTGGTCTTTGTCAAACATGTAGTTGCGACGCTTATAGTCTGTCATGATAGTTGCATGAAAATATGGTTCCTCATACGACATGT
>JAZLKQ010000081.1:0-9259 GCA_045597745.1 Bacteroidaceae bacterium
AGTACACCTTAACTACGATGACTCGTACATCACGGTGACATTCTCCGATATGCGACTTGTCTACTCAGGCAGTCCTAAGTATAGTTATAGGCTTGAGGGATTCAATACCGAGTGGATGACAACGTCAGATGGCAAGGTGACATTCTCTTCTCTCCCTCCAGGAAATTATAGGTTGCAGGTACGCTCTATGATGGACGACGGGGTATGGGATGCCGACTGTGCCGAACTTGAGATACATGTTGCAGCTCCATGGTACGCTTCTCCGTTGGCATATACCATATTTGTGTTGCTTGCCATAGCAGTGGTTGTCTTTGGATTTATGTGGTATAGACGTCGTAGCCACAGAAGGATGCAGATGCATGAGATGGAGATGCAGCGTGAACAACAAGTTAAGATGAACGAGATGAAGCTGCGCTTCTTTACCAACGTAAGTCATGACTTCCGTACTCCGCTCACTCTTATCATCACACCATTGCAGGCGATGATGACCGAAGTAAAAGACGAGAATATCCGTCGCAGGCTTTCCTCTGTATTGCGCAATGCAGAACTTCTCCTTACTCTTGTCAAGCAGTTGCTTGACTTCCGAAAACTCGATGTCGGTGCAGAAAGTATACATCTCGCATCGCTTGATTTTGTTCATTTCATCGAAGAAAACTGTCTGTCATTCCAGGAATATGCAGTAGATAGGCGTATACATTTCTCAGTGTTAAGCGAAAGTAAAGAGGTGATGATGGACTTTGATGCTGACAAGATGCAGAAGATATTGGTCAATCTGCTTTCTAACGCTTTCAAGTATACTCCAGATGGTGGCGACATAGCCGTCAGAGTGTATAAGGCAGATGATGCATGTGTATGCCTCGATGTGGCTGATACTGGATGCGGTATCAGCGATGAGGACAAGTCGCATGTGTTTGACAGATTCTTCCAGACGAAACAGAGTAGTGAACTTACAGGATCGGGTGTAGGTCTCCATATAGTACACGAGTATGTGCGTATGCATGGAGGACAGATAAGTGTCGAGGACAATACGCCACAAGGTTGTGTGTTCAGACTCAGACTGCCTGTTACTCACAGTGCTGATATGCCATCTGCGAGCTTTGTTTCCTCTTTGCCTCATGGTGATGTTGAGGAGACCGCCATATCAGCTGACACGTCTCGGGTAGATACATACCGTAAGAAGATGCTCATAGTTGAGGACAATGACGATTTCCGTTCGTTCCTCGAAGAGTCTCTTTCCGGTCAATACGATGTCAAGACTGCTATGCACGGCAAGGAAGCATTGCAACAGATGCAGTCTCACGACTTCGACATGGTAGTGAGCGATATTATGATGCCTGTGATGGACGGTTTGGAGTTGTGTCGTCGTATTAAGTCGGATATTAGATATTCGCACATCCCTGTCATCATGCTTACGGCAAAGACTGCGGACGAGAGTATGATAGAAGGTCTCGAACTTGGGGCTGATGACTATATCACAAAACCATTTAACCTAAACGTTCTCAAGCTCAAGATTCAGCGTATTATAGAACGAACACGCATGGTGCATGAGAAGTTCCGCACTACTGTAGATGTTCAGCCGAGCGAGATAGCTATCACTTCGCTCGACCAACAGCTGTTGCAGAAGGCGGTCAAAGTAGTCGAGGAACGTATGGACGACTCTACGTTCTCAGTCGAAGAACTGAGTTCGGAGGTCGGACTTACCCGTGGTCATCTTTACAAGAAACTTGTCTCTATCACCGGCATGGGACCGTCAGACTTCATACGTACCATCCGTCTCAAGCGAGCAAAGCAAATGCTTGGCTCAAGCCAGCTGCAGGTGTCGGAAGTTGCATATAAGGTTGGGTTCAGTTCTGCCAAATTGTTTTCGAAGCACTTCAAGGCGGAGTTTGGCGTATCTCCTTCTGAATATGCGAAAAGCGTAAGGTGACAAGTCCGTTAGATGACGTGGTTTTTTCTATAGATAACATATCCTTGTCGCAAAGTCTTGTTTAGGTTGAAATCTCTCCTTTTCTCCGATGAAATGATAGATTATGGAGAAAAGGCAATACATTTCATATATATTCGCCGCTAAAAATTAATACATTCGTTGTACTCATATAATACATGAGGCAACCATATCTGTTGCTTATAATGTATATCTTTGCAACGTTTATTATGTATAATGTGCGTATAGCATTTGAAAGAGAAGATAAATCATTAAATCAAATATTATTAACATTAAAAAACCAAGTATTTATGAGGATCATCACTCATGCTTGCAATGCTGCGAGCAATCTGAAAATGAAAAGCCTCTTTACGCTGTTGCTCTTGTGCATGGTATCTATCAGCGCATTTGCACAGTCTGTAAAAGGTGTGGTGAAGTCGAATACTGATGGAGAACCTCTCGCTGCTGTTACAGTACAGGTGAAGGGTACTTCTACTGGCGCTATTACCGACATCAACGGTAATTATACTGTGAAGGCACAGAAGGGCCAGACATTGGTATTCTCTTTCGTGGGTTTCAAAACTCAAGAAGTTAAGTACAACGGACAGGCAACTATCAATGTTAGCCTTGTCGAAGACGCAGAGCTTCTCAATGACGTAGTAGTTATCGGTTACGGTACTATGAAGAAGAAGCTTGTGACAGGTGCTACTGTCGAGGTGAAGGGTGAGGATGTCCAGAAGCTCAACACTACCAACCCTCTGATGGCACTTCAGGGACAGACTCCTGGTGTTAACATCGTAAGCAACTCTGGTCAGCCAGGTGAAAGCTTTAGCGTACAGATTCGTGGTTTGGGTACTGTAGGCGACGCAAGCCCACTCTATCTTATCGACGGTATCGGTGGTGACATCTCTACACTCAACCCAGATGACATCGAGCGTATCGACGTACTTAAGGACGCTGCCAGTGCTGCCATCTATGGTGCTCAGGCTGCCAATGGTGTAGTTCTCATCACAACTAAGAGCGGTAAGAAGGATTCTAAGGCTCAGATTAGCTTCAACTCATATATTGGTTGGCAGAATGTCGCTCGCAAGGCAGACATGCTTGATGCAGCAGAGTACAAGGTGATCATGAATGAGCAGCAGATCAACTCAGGCAATCAGCCATACGACTGGTCTACAATGTCAAGCATCTATGACAAGGACTCTAATCCTATCAATACTGACTGGGTAGACGCTATGTTTAAGGACAACGCTAAGGTTGAGAGCTATACACTCGGTATCAACGGAGGCGGTAAGTCTTCTACATACGCATTGTCTCTCGGTTACTTGAGTCATGAAGGTATCGTTGGTGGTAAGGATATCTCTAACTTCGAGCGCTACAACTTCCGTATCAACTCAAGGCATGACGTTATCAAGGACCTCCTCGTAGTTGGTGAGCAGGTTAGCTTCAACTACCGTATCAAGAAGGGTATCGGAGTCGGCAACCAGTACAACAATGACATGCGTGGTGCGTTTGCAACTTCTCCTCTCGCACCTATATATAATAATGTATATCAGGATCCATCTGCCAACAGCTACTATGGCAGCATCTACAACGCTACAGACGCAAGCGACTGGTATATGTATGACGGCAACCCATACGGAAGCATGATGACAAGAGTCAACAACCAGAACAAGGGTGCTACATTCAATGGTAACGTCTATGCAGAACTCACTCCATTCAAGGGCTTCAAGTATCGTACAGTATTTGGTGCAACATACAATACAAGCGAATATCGTAGCTTTACTCCAATGTATCACTTCAGTCCTTATACTTACAATGACACTCGTACTTCTGTCAATCAGAATATGAATCATGGTCTTACAATGGTATGGACCAACACAGCTCAGTATGACTGGGACATAGAAGACCACGCATTTAGCGCTCTCCTCGGTATGGAGGCAAGCCGTTACGAAGGTACATATCTTGGTGCAGGCAACGGTTCGCTCAAGGAAGGATTTGACACTTGGCCTTATGCTTACGTAAGCAATGGTACAGCTTCTTCTACTGCTGATGGTCTTTCTGCAAGCGGTAGCCCTAACGACGAAAGCCGTACAGTGAGCTACTTCGGACGTCTTAGCTGGAACTGGAAGGAGACTTATATGGTCAATGCTACTCTTCGTGCTGACGGTTCGTCTCGCTTTGCAAGCGGTCATCGCTTCGGTTGGTTCCCATCTATCTCTGGTGGTTGGACAATAAGCAACGAGGAGTTTATGAAGCCTACAGAGGACTGGCTCAACTTCCTCAAGCTTCGTGTGAGCTGGGGTCAGGTAGGTAACCAGAGCATCCCTGCTTATCGTTATCTCGCTCCTATCAAGAACACTAACACACACTACCTCTTTGGTAACTCAGGATATGATGACGCTACATCTTCTGCCAACCTCTCTACTAACTGGGGTGCATATCCAAGCCGCGTGGCTAATCCTGACGTGAAGTGGGAGACATCAGAGCAGTTTAACGTCGGTCTCGACGCTAAGTTCCTCAACTATCGTCTTGGTGTGACATTCGACTACTATATCAAGACTACTAAGGACTGGCTCGTTGAGGCTCCTATCCTCGCTACTGTAGGTACAGGCGCTCCTTTCATCAATGGTGGTGACGTGAAGAATACCGGTATCGAGTGGGCGCTCACTTGGAATGACAAGATTGGTAAGGACTTCAACTACCGTATTGGATTCAATGGTGCATGGAACAAGAACCGTGTAGGTCGCATTCCTACAGAGGACGGCATCATACACGGTAGCACAAATATGCTCTATGACAACTCTCCAGAGTTCTATCGTGCTCAGGATGGCCATGCTATCGGTTACTTCTGGGGATATAAGACTGCAGGTCTCTTCCAGAACGAGGCAGACATCAACAACTGGGTAGCTAACGGTAATGGTGTACTCCAGAGTGACGTGAAGCCAGGTGACGTGAAGTACGTAGATGTCAACAGAGATGGTGTTATCGACGATAAGGATAAGGTTGACCTCGGCAATGGTATTCCTGATGTAACATTAGGTTTCAACCTCGGCTTCGACTACAAGGGCTTTGACTTCAGTATGCTCGCTACAGCATCATTAGGTCATCAGATAGTACAGTCTTACCGCAATCATGCTAACGCTCAGGCTAACTACACTACAGAGATACTCAACCGTTGGACTGGTGAGGGTACAAGCAACTACATACCACGAGTTACTACAACCAACATCAACTGGCAGTTCTCTGACCTCTATGTACACAATGCAGACTACCTCCGTATCAGCAACGTGACTGTAGGTTATGACCTTGCACGTATATGGAAGAACAAGTACTGCAGCCAGCTCCGTGTATATCTCCAGGCTCAGAATCTCTTCACATTTACTAAGTACAATGGTATGGATCCAGAGATTGGTACATTTGGTTCATCTGATGGATGGGCTTCAGGTGTAGACGTCGGTTACTATCCACGTCCTCGTACATTCCTCATTGGTGTAAACGTAAAATTCTAATTAGCAATCATGAAACTGAAATATAACATATTAGCTTTAGGAATAGCTGCCCTCACAATGGCTTCATGTTCTGATAGCTTCCTTGACACGTCTTCAAAGACTGAGTCAAATACAAACAATTTCTATAAGACTGAGGGTGACGCTTATCGTGCTCTAATCGGATGCTATGATGGTTGGAGACAGTGTAGCTCTAATCCAGGCTATGGATTTCTCGTAGCATCAGAGGTGATGGGCGCAGAGTGCTTTGGCGCTACAGGCAATACTGACGGCCGTGGTTATCAGGTGACAGACCGATTTGACCTTAACCAGTCATCATCTGACCTCAACCTCTATGAGAGTGACTGGGCTCGTTACTACGAGGCAATATATCGTTGCAACGAACTCATCAAGTACTCTAAGCAGATCTCATGGGCTACTGACAGTGTAAAGTACAATACTTACATGGGTGAGTGCCATGCTCTACGTGCAGAACTTTACTTCGAGCTCGTTCGTTGGTTTGGTAATGTGCCTCTCGTGACAGTTGCAACTAACGAAAACCTTCCTCAGGCTGCTCCTGCAGAAGTGTATAAGGTAATCTTCGATGACCTGGAGAAGGCTATCGATATGATACCAGCTGACGCTTATCCAAAGTATAAGGCTGCAGAGAATGACGGTCACTTCACTAAGTATGCAGCTGAGGCTCTCTATGCACGTGCGTACCTTTATTATACAGGTTACTATGGTGAGGAAATCGAGGGAGTTACAGCTGACCAAGCTCTCAATTACCTTAATGACATCATTAAAAGCAAAGAGTATGACCTCGTGCAAGACTATAAGAATCTCTGGCCAGCAGCATCTGCAGGTATTGCTGAGATAGGTGATGCGACAACACTTCTTGGTACTTACGCAGGTGATGGTAACTGTGAGACAATCCTTTCTCAGAAGTTCACTAACACTCAGGACTACAACGGCAATGCAGACTCTAACCGTTGGCAGGTGATGCTCGGTATGCGTAGCCTCAATCACGCTCCTTACGGCAAGGGATGGGGTGCGATGACTGTCAACCCTAACTTTGTTAACTCATTCGAGCCAAACGATGCTCGTAAGGCTGCTTCTATCATCGACATCACTAACGAAGGTGTTGCAAATGAGAGCGCATTCGAGTCAAGTTATAAGGACTGGCGTGAGTACACAGGCTATTGTGTCAAGAAGTATTCTCCACTCTGCTTTGCGGATGGTACATCAGCATCTAAGATTGATGGCTCTGGTGACTTCCAGACACAGAATCATCAGGACTGGGTAGTAATACGCTATGCAGACGTACTTCTTATGGCTGCAGAGCTCGGCAGTCCTTCTAAGCTTGAGTACGTCAACCTGGTACGTGGTCGTGCAGGCCTCAATCCTCTCGGTGGTGTAGACAAGGCTGCCATCATGAAGGAGCGTAAGTATGAGTTCGCTTTCGAGGGTATCAACTATTGGGACCTTCTCCGTCAGGGTGTAGACTATGCGGCTTCTCAGATTGCTACAGACGGTATCAAGGTTAAGTCTGGTGGTAATGATGATGTAGTGGTAATCAATGCACAGAACATCATTGACAAGAAGGGTCTCTCTCAGATACCTTACAACCAGATATTGCTCTCTAACGGCGTGTTGAAGCAGAACGCAGGTTGGTAATAAGATACAATTCATAATGCTTAATGCAGAATGCATAATTCATGATGCTTAATGCATAATTGTTAATGCATAATGCATAGCTTAAAATATCAGTTTATATGAAACTCAAGAATATATTATACGCACTTTGTGCAGGAACCCTGATGCTTACAGCTTCATGCTCGCCAGACGCTAACGAACTTGGTAGCATGGATGTGACTACGGCTCAGTTGGCAGCAGGTCAGGGTTTCACAATCGATGTTGACCAGAGTACAAACTTGGTTACATTCCAGAGTCAGATGCCAACGTCTTACTCTGTATATTGGGAATTTGGTCCTAAGCCAGCGGCTGATGAAGCTCCAAGTGTGGCAGGTACAAGCACCAACAGTACTTACAAGGTAGGTATTGCCTTCAATGGTGAGTACTATGTACGCATGGGTGTTCAGACTCGTGGTGGTCTTGTGTATAGCGAACCAGAATATTTCACTATCGACAAGATGAACCCTAACCTCATCTCAGATGTTACTTGGACTATGCTTACAGGTGGTGTAGGTCACTCTAAGACTTGGGTGCTCGACCTCGACCCTAACGACGGTACAGCCCTTAAGTTTGGTGGTCCTAAGTGGTTCTACACATCAGGTCAGAACTGGGATAGCTTCCACAATGCAGCAGGCGAAAACTATATCGATGCAGATGCTTGGGACTCATCTTCTGCAATCGATCCATCGCTCTCTGGCGAGTGGTACTGGGCTGCAGACTGGGCTGGCAATAGCTGGATATGCGGTCTTGAGAATTATGGTGAAATGACATTCGACCTTATCAATGGCGCTAATGTAGACGTCAATGGCAATAAGGGTGCATTCAACATGGACTTAGATGCACATACTATCACCTTTACAGGCGTAGTCCCTCTCTCATGTGGTGCAGAGGGAAGCATCACCACACTCTGTCCTTCTGGTACCTACAAGATAATCTACATATCAGAGAATGCTATGCAGATCCTCTTCGATGGTGGTCCTGCACCAGCTGAGACTCCATTCACAATGAACTATATCTCTAAGGAATACAAGGAGAACTATGTTCCACCAGTAGTTACTGACATCACGCTTGCAGAAGGTTGGAGAGACTATATCGAGCCATTCAACCAGAAGATCACTACTTACAAGTTCTCTGAAGAAGAGCCTTACTTGTGGAGTGAACTTGATGGTACATTCATCAATCGTGAGTCTCCATTTGGTGTCAACGAGAATATCCTCGAGGCTTCTATCGAGCTCAACAACGCTGATAAGACATTCAAGATCGTTGATATCGACGGCAACGAGACAGAGGGTACATACGCACTTGATGATAAGGGTAAGTTTACATTCTCTTCATTCCCTTCATTCAATATCTCAGCAGGTCCAGAAGTGAAGTTTGCGTCAAGCACACGTCAGCTTCAGGTCATCAACTACGAGATAGATGACAGAAGCGGTGATATCGTAGACCTCTACCTTGGCAGCACACAGTATGATGCACAGGGCAACGCATACGAGTACCTTGTATATCACTTCGTCAAGGAGACAGGTGCTCCAAAAGTTGAGAGCTTCAAGGCGTCACTCAGCATCGGTAATGAGGGATTCGAGTTCCTCACTGCAGAGCAGTATGTAACAGGCGAAGGCATGTACACATTCACCGTTGAGCCTGATGGCAATATCTCAAGCAACGTTTTCCTCTGCTTCTTTGACATCTACAAGCTCCTCAAGAAGCACCCTAATGCTGATATCGTTATCAATAGCATAAAGGTTGATGGTAAGGAACTCATGGGTTCAAACGATTACTTCGCAGATGATGTCATCTCTCGTGGTGTAGGTGATGACCCTACAACAGGACGCCGTTATCCACTCAATCCATGGAATGAAGAATCAAAGCTTAATACTGCAGCATTCAGCTTCTCAAAGGAATTCGTGATGACAGTCACAGTCAAGTATGACACTGGTGATGTAGTCCTAAAGTAATGCATAATGTATAGAGCATAATGCATAGTTTAAGTAATGCTTAGATAACTAATTATAAAGTATAATGAATATGAATATCAAATACAGCTTTGGCGTGCTCATGCTGGCAGCAGCTGGTCTTACTGTAGCTACTTCATTTACTTCATGTAGCGAAGATGACTACAGCATCAGCGAGACTCAGGTAGTGAAGTCTGTCA
>JAZLKQ010000082.1:0-3104 GCA_045597745.1 Bacteroidaceae bacterium
GTCAAGAGCATGAAGTGGTCTGCCGGCAAATTGCAGACGGCAGAGATATATTCGTCAGTAGGTGGTGTGCTCCGTATACGTTCGTATGTACCACTTACAGGCAAGGGGCTCAAGACTGCCGAAGGCAAGTGTCCTAACCCACTGTACGCTCCGGCTGACATCAAGACTCCTATAGTAAATGAGGCGGGCAAGAGCAAGAGCGTCAATGCACTTATACCTCAGGTATATGAGTACGACGTGACGACTGCGCCTGGACAGACTGTCAAGGTCAAGGCAATGTAAGGAGGTAGAGCCCCCGTCTCCCGAAGGTAGAGCCCCCATCCCCCAAAGGGGGCGAGTGTTACTGGGGTGTAGTAGCATGAATCTTACGTTTGTAAAAAGGGTGGGGAAAGTTTGAGAAACAACTAATAAATATATACAACAATGATTAAGACATTATCAACAATGATGTTGCTTGCAGCGTGTACAGCAATGCAGGCACAGGAAGTAACAAGCCCTGACGGACGCCTGAAGGTCAACGTCGGATGTGAGAACGGAAGCGCATTCTATAGCGTAGTGCTGGACAAGGATACCCTTATCCGTCAGTCACCAATCGGTCTCAAGACAAGTATCGGCGACTATACTAAGGGATTGAGATACAATCGTGTAGGCGATGTTTCCAAGGTGAGTGAACAGTATACTATGCCTAATGCAAAGAAGGCTAACATTAGCTATGAGGCAAACGAGCGCCAGTATGAGTTCTCTGCACGTGATGGCAAGGCATCATCGTTTGTCCTGACAATGCGTGTCGACAACAACAATGTGGCATTCAAATATACTGTCAATACTTATCGTGACCGTAAGGCTTGCCTCGTAGAAGATGAGATTACAGGCTATACGTTCCCTAAGGAGACCAGAACCTTCCTTTGTCCACAGATGACACCACAGACAGGTTTTGCCCGTACAGCACCAAGTTATGAGACATTCTACGAGTACGATGCAGAGATGGGCAAGAATGGTCATGGCCGCGGATTCACCTTCCCTGCACTCTTCCGTGTAGGCGACAAGGGCTGGGTGATGCTTAGCGAGACCAATGTCGGCGGCAACTATTGCGGTAGCCGTATCGAGAGCACAGGTGCAGACAGCTATGGCATAGCATATCCAGAAGCGGGCGAATTTGGTGGTGTCGGTAGCAGCGCACCAGGTATAATGCTACCTGGAGACACGCCATGGCGCACTATCACTGTGGGCCGTACACTCAAGCCTATAGCTGAGACAACCATTCAGTGGAACCTCGTCAAGCCACAGTATGAGGCTAAGTATGACTATAAGTACGGTCGTAGCGCATGGAGCTGGATCATACGTATGGACGCAAGCTGTAACTTTGACGAGCAGAAGGAGTATGTGGATTTCGCAGCAAATATGGGCTGGGAATATCTGCTCGTTGACGCTCTCTGGGACTCTAACATCGGTTATGAGCGCATGGAGGAACTCTCTCGTTATGCGCAGAGCAAGGGCGTATCGCTCTTCCTCTGGTACAACTCCAACGGTTACTGGAACGACGCTCCACAGGGACCTCGTGGCAAGATGCACCGCCTGATAGACCGTCGCAAGGAGATGGCCTGGCTACAGAAGGCAGGTATCAAGGGACTGAAGATAGACTTCGTCGGCAGTGACAAGCAGCAGACGATGCAGATGTATGAGGATATTCTCAGCGATGCCAACGACTATGGACTCATGATCATATTCCACGGATGTACACTGCAGAGAGGATGGGAGCGTATGTACCCTAACTTCATATCTTGTGAGGCAGTACGTGCCAGCGAAAACCTCGCGTTCGGCCAGCATGACAACGACATCGAAGCGCTTGCAGGTACTATACACCCAGTACTTCGCAATGCTGTCGGCAATATGGACTTTGGCGGTTCTGCCCTCAACAAGCGTTACTCTAAGGGAAATGACCGTGGTACCACACGCAAGACAAGCGATGTATATGCTCTTGCTACTGCTATACTCTTCCAGACTCCAGTACAGAACTTTGCAGTCGCACCAAACAACATGACAGATGCACCAGCATGGGCTATAGACTTCATGAAGAAGGTACCGGTAGAATGGCAGGACATGAAGTTCATCGAGGGTTATCCAGGCAAGTACGTTGTTATGGCACGTCAGCATCAGGGCAAATGGTACGTAGCCGCTATCAATGCGGACAAGCAACCACTTAAACTCAATATCAACCTCAACGGCATGTTCAACGCAGGCGAGACAGTAAGCCTCTATACTGACAATGAGAAGCTCGAAGGCAGTGTCGCTGACGTCAAGGTTGCGAAGAACAAGTCCATCAAGGTCACTGTGCCATGCAATGGCGGTGCTGTCATCAAGTAGTGACTATAACATCAGACGCACAGTACACTAATCATACACATTATATATAATAATGAAGAAGATACTTATTGCATCGCTTGCTCTCCTGTCTGCAGTCGGAATGAACGCTCAGCAGTTGGGAGCTACGCTTAGCATCAAGCCTGAAAACAAGTTCCAGCACATCGACGGCTTCGGAGGAACCGGCATGAATGGACAGTGGGCTGACATATATACCAAGGAGAAGGTGGACAAGCTCTGGGGTAAGGGCGACAACCAGATCGGACTCAACATCATGCGTGTACGTATCAATCCTAACGAGGGCAACTGGGGTGAGTACGGCAACGCCATCAAGTGGGCAAAGGCTCATGGAACGTTTGTCTTTGCCACACCATGGACTCCACCTAAGAAGTTTAAGACGGACTTAGGCACCACCAAGAAAGCTAACTCGTTTGGTACATTGATATATCCTATAGTACCTCATTCATGGGGAGGTGAAGGTTCGAACGGCGGTAAGATCAATCCTGACAAGATAGAGGAATATGCTCAGTGGCTCGAGAACTACCGTGCAACTATGGCAAGGAAAGGCTCACCTATCGATATGATCTCCATACAGAATGAGTGCGACTACACTCCGACAGACGATAGTGACAAGGCTTCCTACGAGAGCTGTGTATACACTCCACAGGAGATGTGCCAGATGGTGACAGCTGCACGCAAGTACATCGACCCTTCGTGCAAGGTCATGGGACCTGAGACTTTCG
>JAZLKQ010000083.1:0-4629 GCA_045597745.1 Bacteroidaceae bacterium
CATGAGGCGACGGCTAATGTGGTGAGCATCAGCAACAGGATGTATATGTAATGTACGTTTCTCATATAGTGAGTAAACAAATTTGTTTTGGTAGTAATATACTTTAAGACGCGACTCATAGTCCAAGCGTCCGGATGGCGACTCTTCCCTTAATGCAGGGGCATTGCGATGAGTGTAGCAATGTTGCAACTGCAGGGAGTGCCGGAGGTCTTACGAGGGGTGAGGGGGTATTACATACTTATCACGCACTCGGGCTCATCACTCCTCAGTCCTGACGGCAGCCTGACGCACAGGCACGGAGTCGCGGCGTACATGCGGGAGTGAGTCACGTCGTACCATATTGGTAGAGTCCCTGCGCATGTAAGGACGGTTGAGCGATGGCGCGGTGAGCTTTGTAGGCTTGAAGAGGTCTGCAAATGTGTCCACCTTCTTCCTCCATACATATCCGGCACCATTCTCCTGAAGTTGGCCTTCGATCAGATTGTCGTAGTTCTGCTTATGGAACACATGCAGGTACCTCTGTCCTATGTTGTCCAGTCGCCACTCCAGTGACACGTCGTCGATGTATGCACCCGACTCCATACCTACTGCATTGCCGTCGGCATTGATGCGTCCGCCGATGACCACGTTGAGCTTGTCGGAGAAGAATCGCTTTGAGAACTTGAACGAATAGTCTGTACGCATCGTTCCGTCGTCGCGCATCGTCTGCTCGAGACCTACGTTGAGGTCTACCTGTGTGATGGAGCTGAGTGCCTTGCCTACGATGTTGTTGATCTCACCTTGCAGGAAGTTGTTGAGTGCGTTGCTTGCAGAGAAAGCCGCCGAGTTGCTGGTAGACAAGTACATGCCGGTGGCGAGAAGACCTACCGCCAGCTTGTTCTTCTCCTCATTGGACATACCCGCAAGTTCGTTTTGTACAGTCATATCCTCAGGTGCGTCGATTATGAACTCCAGTCCCATGTCCTCGAGGGTACGGGAGATCTTGAGTCCGACGTCAAACACTACCGAACGTGGCGTATCGCCGTCGCTGACGTTTGCCTTGGTGCGCTCGGTGGCGATGATATTGAGTGTAGGGTTCATCGGCCTGCCGGTAAACTCGATATAACTGCCATTTTGTATCGTGAATGTCTTTAGAGGGATGACTGGCAAAGTGTACTTCATCTCACCGTCGCTTATCGTATAGCGTCCCTGGAGCAGCAGCACGCCCTCTGGCGAATAGTTGAGGACGAGCGATCCATTGCCCTTGACATTGACGTAGCTCTGCTGGTCGGCGGAGAATTCACAGTTGAACCGTGCTCCTTCCTCCACTTCTACCTGCATCTGCATATCGATACCCATGAACGTATGTACTGGTCTCTCAAAGTCATCGTCCGGTGGACGGGAGAAGTCTACAAAGGTCACTATGTCGTCGAGACGGTAATCTATGGTGAGCGGCGTCTCCTGCATGATGTACGTGAGATTGGTCGTATTGAGGATATTGACCAGGCCACGCACGGAGAGATCACTCGTCGTTCCGGTAGCACGGGCAAAGAAGTCGCCAAAGAGCTTACCGTATATCAATGACTTGCGCTTGCGTACGGAGTTGATGAGCTGGAAGTTCCTGCCATACAGTGACATACCTATGCCGATATTGTCGGTATTAGAGAAGTCGACGCTTCCATTAAGGGTGAGCGTGCTCTCGCCTTCACCATAGAGCTTGTGTCGATTAAATGTTATCACACTGTTTTCGAGCTCAATAGGGGCATCATCCAGACGTAGGTCAAATCCATACATGTCACTTATGACACGTGCCTGCTGAGGGAGGAGTTCGCCGTCGATGTCAAGTCGGTCGAGTGGTCCCTGTACATTGAGATTGCCTGTGATGTTGCCGTCGAAGTAGACGATATTATCAGGGATGAAAGGTGAAGCCATCGATAGAGGAAGCTCCATGAAGCGTACGTCAGCATCTACCTTGCCCTGTCCTGCTGTGTCGTACGTACCGTCGATCTTGGCTACGAGAGTGTCTTCGTGCAGTATAGACGCATCTATCTGATGACCTGTAGTACCTATCGGTTCGTATGCGAAGTCAGCTCCTACATTGCCCATGAGCATGTCCTCATAGCTGAAGTTGTGTGACCTCACCTTGCCATCGACAGTATATTGACCATCCTTCTGCACATAGTTGGCATTGAGGTCGAGCAGACCTTTGATGTTTGGCGCAAATGGGATGACACTCATGAGTTCCTTTAGATTGAGGTCATCTATAATCGCTTTTATGTTCTGCTCTTCGTCCGGACGAGGGTCAGCCGTAATGCCGATAAATGTGCGGTCGCTCGTCGACGTGAGATTGATGTCAGCAAATATCTTGTTGCTTGGCAGTAGCTTGAGATAGTTGTCATCATTGACCTCAAACTCCCTATATGCTATGATAGGGTGCTTAGGATAGAAGTGGAAATTGATAAGAGAATCGTTGGCTTCGGCTCTCACGCCAAGATCTATGCCCTTCTTCCTCTGCTTGTTGAGGTACACAAGCTTGACATCTATGACGCTTGGCTGCATGTAGCCGTTGAGGTATGCACTAAATCCGTCGCACAAAGGCTGGTCATCAAGAGCTACCATCGACCTGATGTTGATGCGGTCACTATCCTGCCTTATGTCCACAAAGGCGGTATCTACACGTATCGAGTCGGTGCGGAAATTGTAGACATGAGCGTTGCCCACCACTCCATCTACCGGCGAGGTCCTGAAGTCCGCCTGCATCTCAGAGTAGCGCACACCCTTCGCCTTGAGTATCTTGGCAAGTGGATTGTCCGCCCCCAGACGTGCCACGAGGGTAGCTTCGGGCATATAAGCCTTGAGCTTGTCGAGGTTGGCGTCATGTGCCTTGAACTGTCGCTTGGCGTTGGTCAGGAAGGTGTTGCACTTCTGCGTAAACCTCAATATATGATAAGGTGCATGGAAGTCAAACTCGAGGTCGCCCGTGTATAGCGTCGCGACGGTACTGTCTACGAGCGACTCCGCATAGAGGTCAAAGCTCTCTGTATCTATCGTGTCAGATCCCATGACCAGATGCATGTAGTCCGCCTTGGCGTCGACCTTGAAGAGTGCATCGTAGTTGGTATACACACGGAACTGTCCATCGGTACGTATCTGCAGTGCATCGTCGACAAATCCCATGGACTGCACATCTACAAACGGCAGTGCAATATCTATGGTGGCGTCCGCACGTCTGGCATTGACGAGACCGTTGACAGAGAGGTCGGTCTGCAGCTGTCGGTTGTCACAGGTGACGTGAGCATCGACCTTGCCACCGCTGTACTTGAGGCGCGCCGAACTGTTGCTGAGATTTATCCTGTCAATGACTGCTTCCGAGAGTTTAGCCTGTGCCTCTACCCATGTACTGGCAGAGTTGAAGTCAAATCCACGTCCACGAGCATCGACATTGCCCGTGATGCGTATGTTCTGACCTATCGGCACAAACTTGCCCACAGTCAGCTGGCTGGCAGTCGCCTTGACGTTGTACGACTCATCGGCGAGGTTGCAGCCTCCGTCTACAGTCAGCTGGGTAGACTCTATATTGATGCGTGAGTTGGTATCGAGCTGTGAGCCAATCTTGGAGATATTGCCGTTGAACGCCAGACTACGTGGCATGTAGAATGACTTTGTAGCTTCCTGAGGCATAAATCTCGTGATGAATGACGTATTTGCGACCTTTGCGTCAACCTCAAGCTTAGTGTCCATATCCATAGGATCGCCACGCAGATTGGTAAGAAATCCGCTGGCGTCTATCGAGTAGTTGCCCTCGGAGAATGCGTGAAGATGCTCTATGTTGAGTCTTTCGAGATTGCCGTGTGCAGAGAGACTGCACTTGGTTGGCTGTGGAGGGTACGCCTGTGCAAACTGCTGTGTAAAGTCTGCCGTAAAGAGCATGATGTCTTGTTTGCCCACCGTGCCCGAGGCGTCGATGCTGAATGTTCCGGGATCATGGAAGTTGAATGCCGTGAGGTCCATGTCGAAATTTATCCTCGCTCTTGACTCGCTCGTCTCTGCATCAACGCCGACGAGATGCAGGGCGGTGGTGTCCATGGCAAATATTCCATGGCATCTCCTCAGGTCGAGTCCGCACTTCTCACGGGCGGCAAACTGTCGTATCTTGACGTAGAGGTTGCCTGTATTAAGGTATGATATGGAGTCAAACTCCGCCTGCATGTCATAGAAGTTGAGGTGCTCGGCATCAAATCCTCTGAGTCTCGGACCGCCGCCAATATCGTAATTGACTATGGATCGACTTGCCGAAAAGTCCGTCACGAAGTAATTGCTCTCCTTCAGGTCAAGGAGTGCACGTGTGTGAGCATCAGCCAGATATGCATTTACCTTGATGCTGTCGCTTGAAGGTGCAAGCATGAGCGTGAGCCCGACATTGTGCAGAGTGGCGTCGTCCAACTTTACCTTCCACTCCACAGGTTCAGTCTCTGCAGTGTCCTCAGGCACAGAGTCAGCCAGTACGACGGTCATGTCCGAGTCTGAGAGACGCAATCTTGACAGGAGAAGGGTATCTGAAGCGAGGTCCGTATAATGCGAGTCGAGGAAGAGTTCGCCGATGGATCCCTTGATAGTACACGCTTCGATGAGCCCGAGCGTATTGACCTT
>JAZLKQ010000084.1:0-3658 GCA_045597745.1 Bacteroidaceae bacterium
TCACGTACAGCGTTTACATCTATACGCTACAACTATGATGCTATAGGTATGCAGATGACAAGCATCGGTAATGACCAGATTAACCCAGAGCGCACCACTAAGTGGAATGCTGGTCTGAAGACTAATCTCGTCAACAACCGCATCTCTCTGTCTGCAGACTTCTTTATCCACAACACTAAGGACCTCCTGACACTGTCTTCATTCAGTCTGCCTATCGCAGGTATCAACAACTACTGGACCAACGGTGCAGCGCTCCGCAACACAGGTTTCGAGATTGCACTGTCAGGCAAGCCTGTTGCTACCAAGGACATCGCTCTCGAGATGGGCGTTTCTGTAGGTCACTACCACAATGAGATCACAGAGTTGCCTTCACGTCAGTTCAGCGACGGCGTAAAGAGCTTCACCGACGGTACATACTGTGCTTCTGTATATGGACAGAACAATATCCTCGTGCAGAAGGGACTCTCACTCGGCAGCTTCTATGGCTATCAGACAGCAGGCGTCTTTGCTACTGATGCAGCAGCTAAGGCTGCAGGCAACAATGACTACCTCAAGATTAAGGATGTAGCAGGCAATGAGACAAACTTCACTGCAGGTGACGTACACTTTATCGACCAGAATGGTGACGGATTCATCGACGAGAAGGACAAGGTAGTTCTTGGCAATGCTAATCCTGACATCTACGGTAACATCTTCGCTACTCTCAATGTAAAGCGCTTTACCCTTGACCTCGGTTTCAACTACAGCATTGGCAATGACGTTTACAACTATCAGCGTTCTATCCTGAACTCTGGTTCTAACTTCTACAACCAGCAGGTAGCTGAGACTGGTTACTGGCGTTATGAAGGTCAGGTGACAGATATGCCAAAGATCGCCTTTGGTGATCCAAAGGGTAACAACCGTTTCTCTGACCGTTGGATTGAGGATGGTTCATACCTCCGCTTCAAGACAGCACGTCTGACATATCAGGTACCAGTACCAGAGGCATGGCAGTCATGGTTGCAGGGCATCGCAGTATGGGGTGAGGCACAGAATATTTTCACTATCACAAGATATAAGGGCAATGACCCAGAGTTCTCTGCTGGCAACAGCTCACACTATCAGGGTGTAGATGCAGGCATGGTAGCTCAGAGCCGTGCATTCGTCCTCGGTCTTAAGATCAATCTCTAATCGTATTACGACAATGAAAAAGATTTTATATTCATTCATAGCAATGATCGGCCTATGTGTCGCTACCACTTCATGTTCTGACATGCTTGATGTGGAGAGCGATAACATGGTGTTCGAGCCAGGCCTTGGTTCAAAGACTGACTCTGTGTTCTATTCGCTCGGTGTAGCACAGGCTATGCAGCAGTTGGCAGATCAGTATTTCTTTATCGGAGAGATGCGTGGCGAACTGGTTACCACTACCAACAGCACCAGCTCTTATCTCCGTGAGCTTCATAATTACAGTGCGCAGACAAGCAATGCCTATGACAGCGCATACGTATATTATAAGGTAATCAACAACTGTAACTACTATCTCGCTCATCGTGATACCACCCTCTTGACAGGTTCTATCAAGATTGCGCGTAACGAGTATGTTGCCATGGCAGCAATACGTGCATGGACTTACCTCCAGCTCGCACGTACTTACGGTGACAATATCCCATTCTATACAGATCCTAAGACTCAGATCTCTGATGTCAAGGAGGAGAATGTGAAGCACCTGTCACTCGCTCAGATCGTTGATGAGCTCGCTCCTGAACTGGAGAAGTATGCAGGTACACCAGTGCCTACATTCAACGTTACATCTTACAACATCGGTACTACCAACTGGGGACGTGCTAAGACCATGGTACCATCACGTATCTTCATCCCTGTTGACGTAGTGCTTGGTGAGATGTATCTTGAGGCTGGTAAGTATGAGAAGGCTGCTGAGGCTTACACCCGCTACCTTACCACAACCAAGACTACAAACAATAATGAGAACATCAATTGTTTCCGTATCTTCACTGATGCTACAGCGATACAGAACCTTCCTGCGGACTTCATCGTAAACTTGTTAAATTCAAAGGATGAGAAGGTGTTCAATACTATTACCAATGGCGGATATGAAGGTATCTTCACTGCAAACAACAATGTGACTGATATCGTATCATACATTCCAATGGCTGTCAGCTCTACCAATGGTAAGACAACCGATATACCTCTGGCGTTCGGTCTTGACTACTATTCTACAGACAAGTCAAGCTCTTGCCCTGTAGTAGATGCCATCCAGATTGCTCCATCTAGAGCATACCTTGACCAGGCTGCCGGCACTCCTGTATATTACTATCCAGAGAACCCTGCTACCACTGCATATCCTGACACAGTAAAGGTTACAGACAAGGTGGGCGACGGTCGTGCTGCCTATTACAATACACAGGGCGCACGTGTTAACTTCGGATCTATTCTCAATACTGCTAACGGTGATACCACAAAGGTGTATATCTCTAAGCCAATGCAGGCTAATGTGATGCTCTATCGTGAGTCAACCATCTGGCTCCATCTGGCTGAGGCTCTCAACCGTATGGGTAAGACTGACCTTGCATTCGCTATTCTCCGTAACGGTATCTCTTCATACCTTGAGCAGATTGTCAATAAGCCAGACGTAACAGTGGATCCTAATACTGGTGATGAGATCGTGGTTCCTGCTCCTGCTTACAAATATATCTCTCAGGAGTCTATCGACTATCTCTCACAGCCAGGCAATTTCCTGAGCACTGAGTATTATAACATATATACTCCTGATCAGGCATACGGTATTCACTATCGTGGTGCAGGTCTTGCTAACGCCAAGGGCATTGAGGCAGGTGTAAGCACCAAGAAGTTTGGTTCGCGCAATACCTCTGTAGGTTCAGAGAAGAACATACTCTATCTCCCTGAGCCAATCATCACTGCTAAGCTGGCACAGCTCAAGGAGAAGTTCGGTGTTGATGGTTCTTACTCTGATGAGCAGGCACGTATCGATGCTATGGAGGATATCCTCTGTGATGAGTATGCTATGGAGTTCGCATTCGAGGGAACTCGTTTCTATGATCTCCAGCGTATCGCACGTCATAAGAATGAGAGCGGTATCTATGGTGGCAACTTCGGTTCGAAGTGGTTCGCATCTAAGCTTGCAGGCAACAAGCCTGCCAAGGACCTCTCAAATCCAGCTAACTGGTATCTTCCATTCAAGTAAACAGACGCGTTTAATATAAGTTATAAGGCGGTAATCATTTCCTTCGGGAATTGATTACCGCCTTTTTATTATGGTGAAGTAAGTTTTTCGTGGAATGTATGCAGAGATTACAGAATAATTTAGTAACTTTGCAGTCTGTAATGTTTTTAATACAAACAGCCTCCTCCCAGCCTCCCCCTAAGGGTGAGGAGTAGGTCAATAACAAATTTCAGATAGACATATATGATACGTAATCTACTAACAACGATTCTTCTATTCATGTCTGCCATGATAGTGATGGCAGATGATATCGATGACCTCCAGGCACTGTTGCGCGATAAGCCACAGGTGCAGGAGAAAATCTATGTGCATACCGATAATAACACATACTTCGTGGGCGACACACTGTGGTACAAGGCCTATGTGGTGACGGCTGACAATCTTAAGCCGACAAACATGTCGCGACTGCTGTAT
>JAZLKQ010000085.1:0-2282 GCA_045597745.1 Bacteroidaceae bacterium
TGCCCTGTCTCTATACGAACTCAACAATCTCGTGCGGCGTACCCTCGAGTGTACCCTGTCTGCCACTTATTGGGTGCAGGCAGAGCTGAGCGAGGTGCGTGAGAGCGGCGGTCATTGCTTTATGGAGTTTGTGCAGAAGCAGGCCAGAGGAAATGCCATCGTCGCCAAAGCGCGCGCTCAGATATGGGCCAGTCGATGGGGCTTCCTCAGGTCGTACTTTATGCGGACCACGGGCCAACCTCTGCATCCCGGCATAGAGGTCCTTGTGGAGGTGCAGGTCACATTTCATGAAGCATACGGCTACTCCCTCAATGTGGTGGACATCGATCCCACGTACACCTTGGGCGACATAGCCCGTCGTCGTCAGGAGATACTAAGGGTGCTTGAGGACGAGGGTGTCATGGAGATGAACAAGGAACTGCCGCTACCTCGACTCCTCCAGCGCATAGCGGTGGTATCGTCGGCGTCCGCTGCAGGATATGGCGACTTCTGCAACCAGTTGCTCGGCAATGCCCATGGCCTGCACTTCGATGTGCAGTTGTTTCCTGCCATAATGCAGGGCGATGGGGTAGAGGCAAGCGTCATATCAGCGCTCAACAGCATAGCAGACAGTCTGGATCGGTGGGACGTTGTGGTCATCATCAGAGGAGGTGGAGCCACATCCGACCTGTCGGGATTTGACACACTTGCGCTCGCTGAGAATGTTGCCCAGTTTCCGTTGCCAGTCATCACAGGCATAGGGCATGAGCGAGACGATACCATCATCGACATGGTATCTCATACCCGTGTTAAGACACCAACGGCAGCAGCGGAGTTTCTCATACAGCATCAGAAGGAGCAACTTGACCTTGTCTGTGACATGTTGTCCGTAGTCGAGACGTACGTGGACGATAGGCTTGCGGACGAACATTTGCGTTTTGCACGTCTGGTAAGCAAACTGCCATCGCTCATGACCATGTTCAAGAGCCGTGAAGAAGCCCGTGTCGACCGATTGACACGACGTGCTGTTCTGGCATCCGCGAGTGCGGTAGACGATGGGCGAAGAGACGTTGAACGTATGCACAACCGCCTGCTCAGTGCCACACAGATATACATGCTTCGCCAGTCCAACCGCCTGCATCTGCTTGAGCAACAAGTGGCGAGCGCAGATCCAGCACGTGTATTCAGGCTGGGATATAGTGTGGCGAGACTCAACGGCAAGGCGGTGACGGACGCTTCGGCATTGTCTGAGGGTGACGTGATAAATATACAATTGGCTAATGGTACCGTAGATGCGGTAGTAAAATGAATACAGCATGAAACAGACATACGAACAGGCTATCAGTCGTCTTAAGGAGATTGTTGCCAAGGTGGAGAGTGGTCAGATGAATATCGACGACCTCGCTGCCAACCTCAAGGAAGCTAAACAGCTCTCTGACTTCTGCAAGGCTAAGCTCACAGGAGTGGAGGCTGATGTCAAGAAGATACTGGAAGAGGAGTAGACTATCACGACATACATTATTGCAATTGATAAATGTTTGAATTTCATCGACCGTATGTCTAAGCTTGATCATACGTATGTCTAAGCTTGATCGACCGTATGTCTAAGCTTGATCATACGTATGTATAAATGAAGACGACCGTACATCATCTGAAATGGTGTGCGGTCGTCTTGTGTTTGGGATAAGCCTGTGCGATGTATATCAGTGTGTTACATATCCTGCATCGTGGTGAAGTAGTTGGTGCGGAGAGGCTGAGTGTAAGTGTCTCCCGTGAGTGTGATCTCGCTTGACAGACGTATGTCCTCACATGATGCTCCTATCTTGACGGTGTACTTGCCAGGGGCGACGTTCCACTGATGGTCCGCATAGTAACCAAACTGCTGAGGGGACATGGTGAAGTGAAGCGTGCGCTCTTCGCCTGGGTTGAGATGCACTCGTCCAAATCCATGCAACTGGATAGGACGTATGTGCTGACCGGCAGATGTTGGCGACAGGTATATCTGTGCGATCTCGTCCGCCGCTACCTTGCCAGTGTTCTTGACGGTGAATGAGATGCTTATGCTCTCGTCGTTAGTCTTCGCTTCAGCGTCCACCTGTAGTGCAGAATACTCAAATGTGGTGTAACTCAATCCGAATCCGAATGGCCATGCGATACGTGGATCGTGCTTGTCCGAGTAGTTGTAGCATATAGGTTTGTCGAGTTCTACATTAGGGTAACTAACGCTAAGTTTGCCCGAAGGAGACACGTTGCCGTAGAGTATATCAGCTACCGCATTGCCACCTTCTTCGCCTGGATACCAC
>JAZLKQ010000086.1:0-1382 GCA_045597745.1 Bacteroidaceae bacterium
CGCCAGGAGTTGTGACCTTGTCGATGGCAGCCTCTGGATGCCAGCCTGTCTCCTTGAGGAGTGATACAGCTCCCTGCATAGTCTGCAAAGCTATCTGCTTGGCTTGCTCTGGGTAGAATCCCATCTCGACTCCGCCCTCCATCTGTGCACGTATGTATCGCATGACGTAGGCGATACCGCATGACGCCATCATCATGCCAGGGCCAACGAGGTTTTCTGTCACAACGAGTGTATCTCCGTCAATGTCGTAGAGTGCCTTGACTGCATCGAGGCTCTCCTGTGATGCCTTTGCGCCCTTAGCTATGAAACTCATGCTTGCCGCATACTCTGCAGCGATATTTGGTATGACATAGAAGTACTGTCCCTCGTCTGTACCGAGAGCTTCGGCGAGCTTGTCCGTAGTGAAGTTGGCCGCATCAGATACGATGATCTGCTTGCTGAGGTCGAGCGCATCCTTGATTTCTCCAAGTACGATCGGCATGAGCCATGGCTTTACCACAACAACTACGATGTCTGCACCGTTGACAGCAGCGATGTTGTCTGTAGTCGTAATGATCTGTGGATATGCTTGCTTGAAGTCTGCAAGTAGCTTCTCGTTCTTGTCTGCAATAGTGATACTCTCTACCTTACCACTCTTTGCCCATCCGTGGATGAGCGCGCCACCCATATTGCCAGCGCCTATAACTGTTAGTTTCATGTCTATATGTGTTTCGTTTGTTTGTATGAAATGTGGATTATAGGCACAAAAGTACATCTTTGCATTTGAATAACAAGCGTAAAGGGGCGAAAAACACAACTTTTATCTATTGCAAGGGGGGCAAGTTAAAAAATATTGACTAAAATTGTAGCAAATAATTGTTAATGTATAATGATTTCGACATCCATTTGAATACATTTAAGGTTCATCTTATATTAAAATGTACTTGATGGACTAAGACGGAGGTTGAAGATTTAAGAAACTCTAAAACTCAATATCATGAGTGACGACACTAAGGAAATAGACTATGAGCCAACGGCTATGGGCGACGGCATCAAGCATCATCTCAGCGGCATGTACCAGAACTGGTTTCTTGACTATGCAAGCTACGTGATACTGGAGCGTGCCGTACCTCATATCATGGACGGATTTAAACCTGTGCAGAGACGTATACTCCACTCCATGAAGCGTATGGACGACGGCAGATACAACAAGGTTGCCAATATCGTGGGACACACCATGCAGTTTCACCCTCACGGAGACGCCAGCATCAAAGATGCGCTCGTGGGACTCGGACAGAAGGAACTGCTCATAGACTGTCAGGGCAACTGGGGCAATATACTGACGGGCGACGATGCTGCCGCCGGAGGATATATCGAGGCAAGACTGAGCAAGTTTGCGCTCG
>JAZLKQ010000087.1:0-5545 GCA_045597745.1 Bacteroidaceae bacterium
AGTTGTGGGCGAATGCCCAATTGTATGCATATCCTATGTTGATGGCATAGTCACGATAGTCTATGCGGTCAAACAGCAAGTGCGAGTCGACGACATTCCTCAGATATTCCGGAAGTTCGTTATGATTCATGGTTACTCTCACGTGGTTGTAGTTGTACCCGAGCTTGAAGGTGCCACGGCTACGGCGCTGGACGGCATTCTCTCCGAATGCGGCTGGCCACGAATACTTGCGATGATTGAATATGTATTCACATCTGAATCCATTGGATCGGGAGTTGAGTCCGCTAAAGTGCCTGTCTTGTCCTGGCTGAAACTCGTACCCTGTGACACTCTTTATCTTGGCGGACTTACCCGAGCGGAAGTTGTAAAACTCTGCAACTATTCGTGCTGTATTGATGGAGAATGAGTTGCGGAATCCAGTACCGTTGGTCTGTCCCTTAGGAGCTCCGATATCGTCAAGGTTGATGGAGTGTCCGTATCCGATGATGCTCCAATAGACGTATGCTCCAAGTATGGCAGAGTTGTTGGACTCTATGGACATGCGCTGCCTGGATGCTGACGAACGCATCTGGTAGAAGTCCTGTAGTGAGGAGAGTTCGAGCTGGGCGGTAAACTCGTACTGCTGTGGTGTGATGTAGTTGGTGTCGCATCCCATGAAGAAGTCTGTAACTCCGTCAAGCACGTGCACTGCCTTGGTGAAGAGGTTGCGCTTCTGCTTTATAGGTTGAGCAGTGACCTCAGTGTCAGGCAGAGTGACAGAGTCTGTCAGAAAAACACCCGTTGATTCGTTGCTTCTATGTACTAACGTATCTATATGATTGTCACTCTCTTGTGCATAAATGCATAGAGGAATGATCAGTAGTATTATCGTTAGTATATGGTGCATAAATGATTGTCTGAAAGTTGATAAAAGTTTACTGGTCAGAACTGACCGAGGATCTTGTCCATTACCCAGTTGGTAGGTGTTGCACTTATGGAGTCACACTTGCATATTGACTTGCCGTGAAGATGGTTGACTACCTCCTGGATGAGTGGTAGCTGTACATGTTCTGGGTTGGGGATATTGTACTCTTCTCTGCCTCGTATACTGTGTAGGGCAATAGGTGTGTAATCGAATACCGAGAAGCATATCATGCCTTTGTCTCCAACGATCTCTATTCTGTCTGTACGTGCAGATTCGTGAGCAACAAAGCACCATGACGCTGAGCCTGTGATACCGGAGTCAAACTTGAAACATGCGTTGATGGTGTCTTCGACCTTGTATAGTCCTGCCATATTGCTGCAAAATCCTTCGGCTTCGACAATCACCCCGAACATCTCTTGCAGAAGGTCGAGCTGATGAGGTGCGAGGTCGTAGAAGTAACCTCCTGCTCCTGCTATGTCGGGCTGCAGTCGCCATGGCAGGTTGTGGCTGTTGTAGTCAAGTTCTCTTGGTGGCACGGCAAATCGTATCTGCACAGACAATACCTTGCCTATGTCTCCATCTTGTACGAGTTGGTGTACTTTGCGGAAGTATGGCAAGTAACGTCTATAGTAAGCGACAAAACACGGTATGCCAGTGATTTCGGATATACGGTTGATACGAAGACAGTCGTTATATCTCGCCGCCATAGGCTTCTCTATGTATGCAGGTTTGCCTGCTTTCATCGCCATGATGGCAAAGGTGGCGTGTGATGATGGAGGTGTGGCGATATATATGGCGTTGACGTCAGGATCGCAGACCAGAGCCTGAGGGTCAGAGTAGTATTTTGCAATGCCGTTGCGCTTGGCATACGACTTAGCCTTCTCCTTGTCTCTGCTCATGACAGCGACTACCTCAGAGCCTTCAATCAGCGTGAATGCAGGTCCGCTCTTCTTCTCTGTCACTTCGCCACAGCCGATAAATCCCCATTTGACTGTCTTGATATTATCCATCAGTTTGTTGGCTTTTGCTTAATTAATGCTTTATTCGCTTGCAAAATTAGGTATTTTCCACTAATTTTGTCGATTGTTTTAGTGTTAAAAGAATAATAACATGCAAAAAGTTCCCTTAAAGGATAAAGATACAGACAATATATCTATAGACAGAAATGATTTGACTACGCAAGTCGAGCCCTTTTATATATATAGAGGAGTAGGAAAGTGTGTGTCAAAGGCGGTAAGTCTGCTTACGGACAGATTTCTGACATTCATGAAATATACGCTCCCTATCACATTACCATTAGCCATACTGATGGCAGTTGTGACATACCTGTGCTGTGATGCTTATGCCATGGTCAAGGTGATGGGTACACTACCGATTGATACCATGTTGTGGATTGTTGGTATTGGCACATTGACCATGACTGGATTCATAGTATATATGGGTATGATAGGCAGAATGTTGAAGCTTAGGTCTCAGGGAGTGATGTTTGACCAAGTGAAGATGTCTGCTTTGTACAAGTCGATAGCACAACCTACGATGTGGTCGCTACTGTGGTGTGTAGGATATGTGTTGATAGTGGCGGCGGTATGTGGCATGATATACTTAGGAATGATGATAGATACGGAGGAGTATATAGAACTCGAACTTGCCAAATATGCTCTGTACGCCTTCGCCGTATTGGCATTTGTGTTAATAGGCATGATGTACATGCTTGTCCTTCCTGCAGTAGTGCTGTCAGAAGCAAAGGGCACGAGACGTATAGGTGAAGGACTGAGACTTGGTTGGAAGAAGTTTGGCAAGGCATTTGCTATGTATCTTTTGCTTTTTGTCATTGCCGGCCTTTTGCTCATAATACTTACCATGCCAGCCATAGTCATAGGTTTGGCACAGAGTTCTGCAACCCTCGGTGTACTTGTCGGCGATACGGTAGACATACCAGACAGTTTCCCCGTTATGTCTGTTCTTATGCTTTTTGTGTCATCATTCCTCGCAGTATTGTCAGTATGGCTCATCTATGTGCCTTATTATTACCTTTATGCATCAGCAAAGGTCGATGTAGAGCAGGAGGATAATGAATTGTTGTAAATAAAGGAGTTGAATATATTTATCTCGAGCTAATATTTATATTATAATAAATGAGAAACAAGAAGAAACTTCCAGTACTGGAGAACATTACCATAACAGCAGTTGCTGCAGAGGGTAAGGCTCTGGCAAGAATTGACGATAGGGTAGTGTTTGTGCCATACGTGGTGCCAGGCGATGTGGTAGACTTGCAGGTCAAGCGCAAGAAGCATAGCTATATGGAAGCGGTGGCAATCAATATACATGAGTATTCGCCTCTACGTGACACCCCCTTCTGCAAGCACTATGGAGTGTGTGGTGGCTGCAAGTGGCAATGCCTCAAATATGATGAACAGCTCAAGGCAAAGCAACAACAGATAGTAGACAATCTCACCAGAATAGGCAAGATAGAGTTGCCTGAGATATCACCGATACTGGGCAGTGTTAGGACAAGAGAGTATCGCAACAAACTTGAGTTTGGATTCAGCAACAAGCGTTGGCTGACAGAGGAAGAGGTGAAGAATGACGTGAAGTACGACCAGATGAATGCAGTAGGCTTTCATATTACAGGGGCGTTCGACAAGATACTCGATATTGATGAGTGCCATCTGATGGATGACATCAACAACCGTATTCGTAACTCCATCCGTGAGTATGCCTTTGCCCATGACCTTGTATTCTACGACTTGCGCAATAACGAGGGTCTGCTTCGCTCTATCATGATACGCAACTCCAATACGGAGGAACTGATGTTGCTTATACAGTTTCGTATAGAGACGGATGAAGAGCGTCAGCAGGCCATGGGACTCATGCAGTATCTTGCAGACACATTCCCAGAGATTACCTCACTGCTGTATGTTGACAATCATAAGTGCAATGATACGTTTGGCGATCAGGAGATTGTCGTATACAAGGGTGAAGACCATATCTTCGAGGAGATGGAGGGGCTACGATTTAAGGTGGGTCCTAAGTCATTCTATCAGACCAATACAGACCAGGCATACGAACTATACAAGGTCGCACGTGACTTTGCCGGACTTACAGGCAACGAATTGGTATACGACCTCTATACAGGTACAGGTACCATAGCCAACTTTGTATCACGCAAGGCTCGCAAGGTCATTGGCATAGAGTATGTGCCAGAGGCTATCGAGGACGCAAAGGTAAATAGTCAGATCAACGGCATAGACAACACGCTATTCTATGCAGGCGACATGAAGGATATACTCAATCGAGAATTTATCGACAGCCATGGGCGACCAGATGTCATCATCACCGACCCCCCACGTGCAGGTATGCATCAGGACGTCATCGACACGATACTCTTTGCCGCACCACAACGCATCGTCTATGTAAGCTGCAATCCCGCCACACAGGCACGTGACCTTCAGTTGCTCGATGTAGACTATCGTGTAGCCAAGGTGCAGCCAGTCGACATGTTCCCACATACACAGCATGTTGAGAATGTAGTGCTGCTGGATAGGAGATAGGCTCGTTACTTTTTGTATTCAATCATTTATCAAACCCTTTCTTTACATGGGATTATCTAAACAACAACATTTTGATCGTCGTATAGCCAATAAGTATACCAACTATACAGTCAAGCAGGAGTCCGAGCTCATGACTTTCCTCATGACTGCAATAAGCGGTATTAGTCGTACTAAGGCCAAGGAACTCCTCACGCAGAAGATGGTGTATGTGGACCATCAGATCACGACGCAATACAATACGATACTACGTCCTGGTCAGCTGGTGCAGATAGCAAAGCGAGGCAATAAGCACGAACTTACAAGCAGATTTGTAAAGGTCGTATACGAAGATGCTTTCATCCTCGTGGTAGAGAAGAAGGAAGGCATACTCACCAATGCGATGCCAGGCGTACGGCAGACATCGGTCAAGTCCATACTTGACGACTATATCAAGCGTCGCAGTCGTACTCTCACAGCTCATACCATACACAGGCTTGACAGGGAGACATCTGGACTGCTGATATTTGCCAAGCGTAGGGACGTACAGGAGATGTTTGTAGAAAACTGGAAACAACTCGTCAGCGACCGCAGATACGTAGCCGTCGTTGAGGGCGATATGGAGAAGGATAAGGGCAGTGTCATGTCATGGCTCAAGGACAACAAGATGTTTGTCACCTACTCATCGACAGTTGACAATGGTGGCAAGCGCGCCATTACCAATTATACTACTATAAGACGAGCCAATGGGTATTCGCTTATGGAACTAAAACTCGATACAGGTCGCAAAAACCAGATACGTGTCCACATGCAGGATCTACATCATTCGATAGCAGGTGATTACAAATATGGAGCACAGACAGACCCTATCGGTAGAGTATGTCTTCATGCGTTCAGACTGGAGTTTACACATCCTATAACAGGAGAACATCTAAAGTTCGAGACTCCTTTCCCTACAGCATTTACAAAGTTGCTTGAAGCATAATACCAATGACTTATCTTTTCACTCAGGATTTCTCACTGAAAGAAATTAGTCGGAAATTTTCTTTCAACCTCCATTATAGTCCATTAAGGACGTTTTATCTTTGAGCAAGTGACTTGCAAAAAACTTGAA
>JAZLKQ010000088.1:0-9197 GCA_045597745.1 Bacteroidaceae bacterium
TAATATTAAAGAGCTATAATCCATGAAAAGACTAAAGAGCATTTGTCTACTCCTCATGCTGCTCATAGCAGGTGTGCAGTATACATACGCACGACAGATATATGTAGTGTCGGCGGGTATCTGCAAGTACAAGTATATCAATCCGCTCCAGAAGGCGGAGAATGATGCACGTCAGGTGGCCCAGCTCTATGGCACCCATACCCGCAACGTGACTCTGTTGCTTGGTGCACAGGCTACACGTAGTAATATCATCTCTACTATGCGCTCGGTATATAGCCGTGCAACAGACGAAGATGTTGTCATCTTCATGTTTAGCGGACATGGTACTCAGGGCGGCCTCTGTGCTTACGATACCAGTTCGCCAGACGATGTAGTGACATATCGTGAGATACAGAGCGTGATGCGTTCAAGCAGGGCAAATACGAAGATGCTCTTTATCGACGCATGTTATTCGGGTGGTCTACGTAGCACGTCCAAGAAGTCTACCTCTGCACAGCGAATATTCAACGATGAGCGACAGGGCATCATGCTTTTCCTCTCGTCCAAGACAGCCGAGACATCAATGGAGAACCGATGGGGCGACAATGGCTACTTCACCCAGTATCTCGTCTCTGGCCTCAAGGGAGGTGCAGACACCAATGGCGACCGTATCGTCACAGCCAAGGAGATATTCACATTCGTATCTACTCGTGTCAAGAAGGCTACAGGCAATAGACAGCACCCTGTGATGTGGGGTAAGTTTTCGGACAATATGCACGTCATGAACTGGAACAAACGCCGTTAATAGTGCTTTATAAGTTTGAAAAAGGTGTTTTGTCATCTGTAAAAGGTGTTTCATCCATCAAGACAAATAATATTTGGAGGGGCGAAAAAGACGCTATATCTTTGCAGTGTCAAAACAAAGAAATAACAAAATTACTAACTTAAAAACAATAGCATTATGTATTCACAGGACGAAACAATCATCTCAAACAACAACAGTAACTTCAACGAGGAGTCAACAATCCTTACAGACGAGTCTGCAGCACCTCAGTCAAAGAGCGGTAATACAGGCAAGGTCGTAGCAGCAGTAGCAGCTGGTGGAGTAGTAGGTGTAGGTGCAGTAGCAGGCGCTGTAGCACTCGCAACAGGCGCAATTGGTGGCGCCTACGAGGAGCCACTTGCTCAAGTAGATGACTCAGATGCACTTATGGAAGGCGCCAATGTATTGGCACAGAACGCATCAGAGGCATCTATAGAAGAAGACTCTGAGCATCAACCAGAACCAGAGTACGTAGTAGAGCATCACCATCACCACCATCATCATGAGCAGCCAGTACACCATGCACAGGCATCAGCTCAAGTAGCAGCCAACGAGCAGCAGGTGTCTCATGGTATAGACAACAACCCAGTAGGCGATGCTCATGGACCAGTGAGAACTGTCGTCAACGAGGATCCATCCTTCATTCAGAATCATGATGTACAGGTGGCAGAGATCAGGACAGAGGTTGATAGTGAGGGCAATGTGCTCCACATGGCTACAGGCGAAGTAGATGGTCACCAGGCAGCATTCGTAGACGATGGTCAGGGCAATGTACAGTTGGCAGCAATTGACGTCAACGACAATCAGCAGTTTGAAGACAATGAGATATTTGACATGCGTGATCAGGGTGTAGGCATGAATCACCTTGCAAGCAATATGGTAGAAGACCCTGATCCACAACCAGTACCGGTCATCAATGATGATCCAGAGGTACAGGTGGTAGCTGTAGAGGAGAACGTAGATCTCAATGGTCACCTTGTAGACGTAGCAGAAGTAAAGGTTGATAACGATCCTGTAATCCTCGTTGATGTTACTCAGAACGGTGAGGTTGATGTACTTGTACACGACGACAACGGCAACGGAAGCATTGAGGACCCAGAGATACGTGATGTATCTGACAGCCATATTGCAATGCCAACTCAGGACGATGTATACGACGACTCTGCCGCTTCAGGCTATTCTGCATCACATGCTGAGGACCTCCCTGACTACTCTAATGACAATGATATTGCAGTATACGATGTATAGTCAGAAGACTTTTGCACATACTATAATAATGAATAATTAGTACGCAGATGTTTAACGAAGTGCTACCCATGCCTTCGTTAAACATTGGCGTTAATATACAAATACGATAATTCGATGAATATCAAGCTTCGATGTCCTGACTGCCAGAAGGAACTTGTAGTGGCATGTGCTACTGGCCTTGAGGTCAAGTCCGCACCCTGTCCACACTGCAAGAACGGACATCTTATCAGTGAATATCTGCCTCAGTATAGCCTGAACGTAGAGGGCAAGAACTACCAGCTCAAGCTCGGCCGTCAGTGGATCGGTCGCATGCATCCTAAGAGTGAAGCTGATGTGCAGATGCCAGACCCTACCAACTACATGAGCCGTAAGCACGCCATTGTAGAGCTCAAGTGCACTAATGCTGGCGTACGATGTACATTTGAAGAGCATGGTACCAACCCTACCCAGTTGCTCGGCATCAAACTCATAGAAGATGATATAGTATACATCAACGTCAACGACTGCCTGCAGCTGGGTAGCCGCAAGATGTATCTTACTAACGAATTTGGAGAGTAACATTCTGTCATCTGACCTTTTGATGTGAGGATGGCGAATCAATGATAACAGGTACCCCATATTATGTGGGAGCCAATACAATAATTAATCAACACAACAATGAAAGTACAAATATCACAGCCTCTATGTTTCTCTGTCATAGGACATAAGCAGAATCAGGAGGATACTCTATATCCACTTGCAGGCATGGCGTCAGATCAGTCAAAGCTACTCATGGTATGCGATGGCATGGGAGGACATGAGCATGGTGAAGTGGCAAGTGCATGTGTAGCCAAGGTCATCGGTGAGTATGTAGACTCTAAGCCTATGTGCAAGATGGCAGAGATGAAGACCATATTTGAAGAAGGTCTTGAGCTTGCATACGCAGAGCTCGACCGACTCGATTCGGAAGACTCTGTCAAGAAGATGGGTACTACACTCACGTTCCTCTGCCTTTGCGAGGACGGCTACCTTGCAGCGCATATTGGTGACAGCCGTGTATATCAGTTCCGTCCAGGCATAGGAGTCATATTCCAGACACGTGACCATTCGCTCGTCAACGACCTCGTTGCGGCTGGTGAGATCACTCCTGAGGAGGCACGCAACCATCCTCAGAAGAATGTCATCACACGTGCCATACAGCCACACATGGAGTACCCATGCAAGGCTACATTCAAGGCAATTACAGATGTGCAGAAGGGCGACCTCTTCTTCCTCTGCTGTGATGGTGTTGTCGAGCAGCTCGACAATGATGACCTCTGCCGTATGCTCCTTTCGGACAAGTCTTTGCAGGAGCGACTTGATGATGTACAGGCAGAATGTGCTGCTCGTGACACTCGTGACAATCACACTTGCTATCTCTTTGAGATAAAGGAGAGTGACGTGTTGCCAGTAGTGGTGACAGCGGTATCAGAAGCCACAGCGGCACCTCGACAGACGTCTCCTGGCGTCAATACTGCACCTCGTCGTCAGCCTCAGCCAGCAAAGAGCGAGTCATCATCTTCGATGCTCAAGCCTATGCTTATCACAGCTACAGGAGTGATTGTCGTTGCAGCGATCGGTATTGCAGCGTTCTTGATGCTCAACAAGCAGGAAGATCCAAAGATGGAACTCAATGGAGGCAAAAGACCAAAGGTCGAAAAAGTAGATACCAATGATTATGAAGATGAGGTTGCTCCTGAGCGTAATACAGGTGGTAGCGAACAAATTAGACGTGAGAATACATCTCACCCTGTTAATCCTACAGGTGGTGTTGCTCCGGTACAACCATCAAGAGGTACGACGACTCTGTCTTCAGGTACCTCTACAAGTGGTAGTGGTAATGAGACATCTGTTAATAAGCAAGATAGAGGTACGATTAATACGGAAAATGCCAATCAGTTGTTCGATGGTAGAAGACAAAGAGGTGAAAGCCAAGATGGTGATAATGACTCTGGAGACAAAAAGAAAAAAGGCGATGGGCCCTCTTCTGAACAACAAACAGAGCAGAAGGATAATAGCAACAACGGCGAACCAGTATATATAACCAATGAATAGCAATAGCATGTTTAAGGAAGGCATGTTGCCTGTAGGTACCATGTTGTCGAACGGCAAGTATCGTATAGAGCGATATTTGGCTTCGGGTGGATTTGGCAATACATACGTTGCTACTGATACTGCATTTGATGAGCAGGTAGCCATCAAGGAGTTGTATATCAAGGGAGTGTGTGGTCGTGGTGCAGCCGACTGCGAGGTGTCAGTATCTCTGTCAGAGAATATGCACACGTTTACATCTCAGCGTGATAAGTTCAAGAAGGAGGCACGCCGTCTCCGAAAGCTTACCAGCAATCACATCGTACATGTGCATGACTTGTTTGATGACTTCGGTACATCATACTATGTGATGGACTTTATCGATGGAGAGAGTTTGTCATCACGTGTCAAGCGTACCAAGACACCACTTTCAGAGGCAGAAGTGCTCCACATCTTGCCTCAGTTGCTTGATGCTCTTGAGGTAGTACACGCTGAGGGTATATGGCATCTTGACCTCAAGCCTGCCAATATCATGCAGAGTGCAGATGGCAATATACAGCTGATAGACTTTGGAGCAAGCAAGCAGCTACGCTCAAAGGAAGGGTATTCGCTCTCTACATCATCAGCTCTCGCATATACTCCAGGATACGCTTCATCGGAACAGATGGAGCAGAACATCGATAAGTTTGGACCTTATACTGACTTGTATTCGCTTGGAGCAACATTATTCAACCTGCTGACACTCCGTCAGCCACCATCTCCAAGTGACATCGATGATGATCCTGAAGAGGCACTTCCTATGCCTGAGGGACTGTCAAAGAAGACTCGTGAACTCATACTCTGGCTTATGAAGCCAAGTCGTAAGAAGAGACCTCAGACAGTGGCAGAGGTTAAGCAATATCTTGCAGGAGGTAGCGCACAGCAGCCAGCACCAGCATCGGCTCCTGTTCCTGCAGACATTCCTATGACTCCTCCACCACCTCCTGCTCCTAACAATGTGCCACCAAAGCCTGTGTCTGTACAAGACAAGCAAGAAGTCGTAGAGGAAAAGTCTAAGCCTCTACCACCGGTTGCGAAGGTGGAAAAGAAGGAGAAGCCTGCAGAGGTTAGACCTTCTGTTGACGATGCAGACGCAGGAAACGACTCTACAAGGATAGCAGGACAGACGTCCGTTGTTAATACTCCAACAGATCAGACAGTCGTGATTGGTGCTCAGCCAGAAGTGAAGCCTGCACCGGCTAAGCCTCAGCCTGCAGCTCAGGTCAAGGGCGTCAAGCCTTCGTCAGAGAAGAAGTCAGGCAACAAGACGTTTGTCATCATAGCAATAGCAGTGGCATTAGTCATTGTAATTGGCGGTGCAATAGGTATAGCCATCTCCAAGATGAGCGATGGTCCAATAGACGTATCACCAGATAATGACGTTGATGCAGATACTGCTACTGTTGTTATCGTAGGAGTTACAGATAAGCCTATTACCATCACTACAGGACCAGAGAGCAAGCGCAAGTTTACTTATACAGGAGAAGTCGATGCGGACATGCTCCCATCTGGTGAAGGTGAGGCAAGATATGAGAGTGGAGACAAGTGTACCTACAAAGGAAAGTTTGACAAGGGCGAGATGCACGACTCCGGTAAGGCTACCTTGAAGTTTGACAAGGGCGACAAGTACGAAGGTTCATTCGAGCATGGTTACTACAAGAAGGGTCGATATACCCTTGCCGACAAGTCCTACTTTGAAGGTACATTCAAGGATGGACAGCCATACGACGGTAAATGGTACAATGCCGACGGCTCTATGTCAAGTGAAATGAAGCATGGTAAGGAGGTATAATCCTTACCTTGCTTAACATACATACCTTATTAATATTAATAACGAAATGAAAGCAAGACTATATACATTGCTGTTGATTCTGGCAAGCATCACGATGTCTGTCAGTGCACAAGACGTGATAGGTCATAGCACCAAGAAGTGTTCGAAGTGCGGTAAGCCAGTGGCTTCGTGCCCATATAAGGGCAATCACCCTGTAGAGAAGTGTAAGACATGTGGCAAGGCGCTGTCGTCATGCCAGTATAGGGGCAATCATCCTGTGGCAAGATGCTCTGAGTGCGGCAAGACCATCAGTTCATGTCCATATAGCGGAAGGCATCCTAAGAAGGCATCGTACATCAGTGTCAACGGATATTCGACATACGATGTAAGTGCGGCGTCAAGTGGTCAGACCGTATCTATCAGGGTATCAACAGATGGTGAAAGCTGGTCTACATGGGGAGTGCCATCATGGTGCTACATCACCAACAAGACGTCTTCTGGCTTTACACTCAACGTACAGGCGAACAACGGCTCTTCATCTCGCTCTGACTACATGACGGTCAATAGCGACGGCAAGTCTGCCCGTATCAATATCACGCAGAAGGCATCATCTTCATCGTCCTCATCATCATCGTCCGCTAAGCCTACAGCACAAATTAAGTCAGTGACTGTAGACCACAATCAGATGCGTGATGGTGTGAAGTCGATGGTCATCCATGTGAAGTTTGACATACAGAATGCTAAGGGGCATAAGTGCGCCGCTATAGCATATTTCCACTATGCAAATGGCAACAAACTTATGGATACCAATGGCCAATACAAGGCTGCAGATGGCCAGTGCAGTGCACGTACTGACTGCAATCCAGGCTATGACAATACAACATATTCAAATCTTGAAGTCATAATGCCAAACTCAGAGATAGAGAGTTCAGGCTCGGGAGTTGAACTGAAGTTTAAGGTCGAGATATACGACTTCGACACAAAGCAGTTTGTGGAAGAAGAGGCGAAATGGTTTGAGTTTACTAAGTAACAGCTAGTAAAACAACAGACGAAAGGCGGTCAGCACGATGCGGACCGCCTTTTGTTATGGAAATGATATACTATTTTCATTGCCTAATTATGCATTATGAATTATGCATTATGTATTGATTCCATCATGCGTATATATCCTCTATCTCTACTATATAGATGGAGTGCATACCGCCACCAGGCTGATCATTGTACCATTGGGACACGAGCGACTTGTCTATGAAGTGTGCCGCTTCCATATCAGCCTTAAAGAGTTTTCTGCAGTCGAGAGTCATGCGAGCTTCTGCAAATGTAGTACTGCCAGACTCTGTCTCAACAGGTGTGATGCCACACTCCTTAGCCTTGTCAATATCACGACCAGACTTGCTGCCACATATCTGCAGCGCCTTACGGTAACTCTCGTCATAGAATGAGAGAGTGAGTCGGTCGTTAGCTTCGATAAAGTCGTGTGTGTAACGTTCAGGGCGTATGAATATGATAGCGACAGGCTTATTCCATAGCCATCCTATCCCGCCCCATGACGCAGTCATAGTGTTGTAGTTGTCTTTGCCACCAGCTGTCACGAGCATCCACTCCTTGCTGATAAGTGTGAATGCATCCTCCTTTGCGAGGATTGATAAGTCTTTCTTTTCCATATTGATATGTAGTTAATGTATTGTTGATTGTATGATATTCCTATTCGATAGGCATGGAGGGTATGGACAGATAGTCATAGAATGCCTGTGGCTTGTCGTTCATGACAAGCTCTTGAGGGAAATCTGTCTCTTCGAGTAGCGGAAGTGCATACTTGTAGTCAGCGATGGAATATGAGACATGGGCATCACTACCAAGTATGATCGGCACGTCGTACTGACGGCATAGACGTAGTATCTCGAGGTTGTTGTCGCATGCGGTAAGTTTGTTGCGACATGGTTTGAGAGACGAACTGTTTATCTCGAGCAGGGTGTGGTTGTCACGTGCAGCAAGCACTATCGGCTCGAAGTCGAGTAGTGCGGTACCGTCTCCTGGATGTGAGATGATATGTGTCCACGGATTGCATATTGCCGTTATCATGCCCTCGGTGTTCTGGCTTCGTGTGCCTCCTTCCCAGCACAGTGCGTGTATGCCGGCTATTCGTATGTCCAGTATACGGTAGTATTCTTCATCAAGATCGAGCTCTCCATGATAGTTGAGGATATTGAGTTCTGCACCAAGAAGGAGCCTTACTCCGTCAATGATGCGAGGCACGACGTGCAGGTTGCGAAAGTATATAGGTGAGCAGGTGCCAGGTATTCCGGGTGCATGTTCGGTAATACCTAATACCTGTAAGTGGCGTATGCGTGCCCCCTCGACCATCTCCTGTAGTGTAGAAAACGCATGTCCGCTTGCGGTGGTATGAGTATGCACGTCAAGTAGTGGTGTGATGTTGTACATTGTATGATGAGATTGATGTGTGTATGTTGAGATATAATATTAGAGTGAGGAGCGAAAGTTCGTTCCTCACTCTATCTATGTTGTCTATAAGCGTGACATTATCTTGGTCCGCCAAAGCCTCCACGTGAGCCACCGCCCATTGGTCTTGCGCCTCCCATGCCGCCTGCGCCTGGATAACCGCCAGGGAATCCGAAGCTACGCTCCTTGTCAGTACCGTTGGAGTTCTTGCCTCCAAAGATGTTGAGCTTGTAGATGACGTGCAGCATACCGTATGAGTAGATGGCGTTGTAGCGTGAGTCGCTTGACATCATGGCTGTGATGTTACGGCTGATGTTGCTCTGGTTGTGGAGAATATCGTTCCACTGGAAGCTGACTGTCAGTGCCTTGCCCTTGAGGAAGCTATGTGATATCTGCGCATTCCAGAGGAGTTCGTTAGTGTTCATTGATGCCTGAGAGAATCCTCGACGACTGCTTTCTGAAATGTCAGTTGCTACCTGTGAACCCCATGGGAGAGTGAAGTTGAACTCTGTACCGTATGAGAATGTCCATGTGTCGAGATTGCTTGTGGTGAGCACGTTGTTGCGTGAATGATTGTACATCACGTTACCATTGATGCTGACTTCAAACCAGTTGTTGCGGTAGCCGAAGCTCTGACGTCCTCCGAGTCCCATGGTATTGGTCTTAGAGCGATCCATGGCATACTGGTTAGGGTCGAGGAGTGACACGTTGTGGCTGTAGTTGAAGTTGACGTTAGTGTTGGATGTGAAGTACTTGTTGGCATCGAGTGCAGTATTGAATCCTACGCCCAAGTTGGTATTCCAGTTGCCGTTGACGTTCTCGGTAGTA
>JAZLKQ010000089.1:0-6183 GCA_045597745.1 Bacteroidaceae bacterium
TGATGGTCTACGTTGTAAGTGTTGAAGTTGGCGTAGACATTATTAGAGAACGAAGGCTTCAGATTAGGGTTACCCTTAGAGATGTAGAGTGGATTGGAGTCGTGCGTGATGTCGAGCAGGCTTGTCATACTTGGCTGTGAAGTACGTCCGTTGTATCGGATATTGAGGTTGGTGCGCTTGTCGAAATTCCATCGGAGGTTGAGTCGAGGCGCAAGATTGAATACATTGCGCGTAATCTCAGGAAACTCCCTGCCCATGTACTTGTAGTTGAGTGCCGTACGTTGTGGCAACGCATCAAGACCGATGCTAAAGTTGTACTTCTCTCTCACCTGGCGCAACTGCAGACTAAGTGTCTGGTTGTAGTTGCGATACTCTGCAAACTGGCTCAGTCTCAGCGTGTCTCTAAGCATATATCCCGCCTGATCCATAAAGTGCAGTATGGCGTCGATATCGTATCTATAGTCCAGGAGACTCTGGCTGAGGGTACGATACGCATCAGAGTCATAGACCTGAGCCATGCGGTCATTCTTCCAGTAACTATAACGATACTGATAACTGAACTGCAGGTAAGTGCGGTCAGCAATTGGCTCGTTGTACGTCAGCTGTGCTCCGACATTATAATTGACATTTGGCGTATAGAAGTAACGGTTGTTTTGTACAGAAGTACCCAACGTGTTGTAAGTGATGTTGGCTGCCGAGAGGTTCTTGCTTCTGCCGTCACTATATCCTCCAGTGATTCGGAGAGTGAGGTTGCGTCCCTTGTTGTTGAACTTACGGTTGGCCTGCAACTCACCGCTTGCATTGATGTTGCTGTTGTATGACTGGTTGCGGCTCGTATTGGTGTTGACCACAATATCCATAAGTCGCTTGAGCACCTCGTCAGTGGTTGTTGCCAATGGATCGGCAGACAGGTCCGCTATCTGCTCATTGTAGCCAAGGGCATTGGTCGTGAAGTCGTTAGGGTCTTTATCGTATGAGCCCGAAAGGTTGTTGCCCGAACCTCGGTTGCGACTATAGGTGAAGTTAGGACGGAATATGATATTGGTCATCGTGTCAGGCTTCCATTCGAACTTGAAGTTTGCATTGACATTGGAGTTGCTCGAATAGCTCTGGTTGCGGCTCTCGCCAAATGCTCCTCGCTCCGCTGCAAAGTTTTCTGAAGAGGTAACACTGAGGATGTCGCTACCGTCATAACGGTATCTTACACTACCACCCACCTCAAGCTTAGGGCTTGTAGTAGCGATATTGGCGCCAACTTCCTTATTGTTGCGACGTCCGTTGTTGTTCCACCCCCAACGGTTAGGCGTATTGCGGGCATTGCCTATGAGAGTAATCTTTGACGTCTCATTGAACCGATTGACCATACCCCTCTCATTGTACAGGTTGTCTGTACCCAGCCCAAGATTCAAGTTACCAAACCATCCGTTGTTCATACCCTTCTTGACCGAGAGGTCGAGTACCATCTCTTCCTCACCATCATCAATACCAGTCACTCTGGCAAGGTCGCTCTTGCGTTCGTACGACTTGATCTTATCGATCATGTCGGTAGGTATATTCTTCAGAGCCACATTCTTGTCATCAAGGAAGAATTCCTTGCCGTCGACAAGTATCTTGTTGACCGTCTTGCCGTTGATAGTGATATTGCCGTCATCGTCCACCTTAGCGCCCGGCAACATCTTGACCAACGCCTCAAGAGTGGACCCCTGAGGCACACGATAAGCGGAAGCATTGTATACGAGCGAGTCTCCGCTGACCTGCATCTTGGCCGCCGTCGCCGTGACCACAGCCTCTTGCAGCATGAGCGCATCGTCTATGATCGGCACAAATCCGAGCTCCACCTGACGGGTCTTCTTCTCGTTGAGGTCAACATCTACATACTTTGTGGCATATCCGATAAACGAGAGCTTGACGGTATATTTCGCTCGCTTGACATCACGGAAGTTGAATGTTCCGTTGGCGTCAGTCACCGATCCAACTACGAATGTGCTGTCAGGCAACGAGAGCATCTGGGCTGTCACACCCGTCACCGCCTCGCCAGTGCTATTGTCAATTACCGTACCCTTGATGTTGAACTTCGTTTGCGCCATGGCACATATCACGCCAGCCATCACAAACAACAACGCAAGCGCACGCTTACATACTATATTATTGGTCATTATGTATATCAGATTAATCAGTTGCTCCCAAGTGCACACACCTATCTATCGGAGCTATCAGTCTCTATTTACGTAAACTCTCTCTATATATATTATAATGTGTAACTAATGTCTATCTGCAAATAGACAAAAGTACAACATGGTTATTAGACGCACATTTCGGCAGATGGTTTAATCGCACGATGAGTTTCGTGCAAAAAGACGTTTTGCACGTCATCACTGCATATTTGCTACCTTTTTGCCCGAGAATACGCCTATAGCGACGCTTTTAGTTACAAAATACATAAGTCTGCTTTACATTTTCATACCATTTGTTTGGAGTTTAATGTATTATTGTTACCTTTGCACCCGAAACAACAAACAAAAAGAAACGACAAGTAATAATTTCGATAGCATCTTGACATTGCTATAGACAAAAAGCAGTACATAACTATGTGTGGAATTGTAGGAATATTTGACATCCAGGGGCAGACACCCGAACTAAGAAAGAAAGCATTGAAGATGTCCCAGAAGATCCGTCATCGCGGACCAGACTGGAGCGGTATATATTGTGGCAAGTCAGCGATACTCGCACATGAGCGTCTCTCAATCGTAGACCCAGAATCTGGCAAGCAGCCTCTCTTCTCGCCAGACGGCAAACAAGTGCTCGCTGTCAACGGAGAGATCTATAATCACCGTGAGATACGTGCCCAGTATGCGGGCAAGTACGAGTTTCAGACAGGCTCCGACTGTGAGGTCATCCTCGCACTGTACCGTGACAAGGGCATAGACCTCTTTGAGGACCTCAACGGCATATTTGCCTTTGCACTATATGATGAAGAAAAGGACGAATACCTTATAGGCCGCGACCCGATAGGAGTCATTCCTCTGTATATAGGCCGTGACAACGACGGTAAGGTATATGTGGGTAGTGAGCTGAAGGCACTTGAGGGATTCTGTGACGAGTACGAGCCATTCCTCCCAGGACACTACTACTGGAGTAAGGAAGGTGTGCAGAAGAAGTGGTATAAGCGAGAGTGGATGGACAAGGTGCCTGACACCGACATGTCATATCGTGAGAGTGTACAGGCAGTACATGACGCACTCGAGGCTGCTGTCAAGCGCCAGCTCATGTCCGACGTACCATACGGTGTGCTCCTCTCAGGCGGTCTCGACTCATCTGTCACATCTGCCATTGCCCGCAAGTATGCAAGCAACCGTATCGAGTCTGATGGCAACGAGAAGGCATGGTGGCCACGACTCCACTCATTTGCTGTAGGACTGAAAGGCGCACCTGACCTTGCCAAGGCAAGAGTGGTCGCTGACTACATAGGCACAGTACATCACGAGATCAACTACACCATACAGGAGGGACTCGACGCCATACGTGACGTGATATACTTCATCGAGACATACGACGTGACAACAGTCCGTGCCAGCACACCGATGTATCTGCTCGCCCGTGTCATCAAGTCTATGGGTATCAAGATGGTACTATCTGGCGAGGGTGCCGACGAGGTATTCGGTGGCTACCTTTACTTCCATAAGGCACCAAACGCTACTGAATTTCACGAGGAGACCGTTCGCAAGCTTGGCAAACTATACCTCTACGACTGTCTGCGCGCCAACAAGAGCCTCTCTGCATGGGGTGTGGAAGGACGTGTACCATTCCTTGACAAGGAGTTCCTCGACGTGGCGATGAACCTCAACCCAGAGTACAAGATGTGTCCTGGTGCAGAGATAGAGAAGAAGGTAGTACGCGAAGCATTTGCCGACATGCTCCCTGAGTCTGTAGCATGGAGACAGAAGGAGCAGTTCTCCGACGGCGTTGGATACAGCTGGATCGACACGCTCAAGGAGGTGACATCGGCTGCCGTCACTGACGAACAGATGGCACATGCGGCAGAGCGATTCCCTATCAACACTCCAATGAACAAGGAGGAATACTACTACCGTTCTATATTCGAAGAGCATTTCCCAAGCGAAAGTGCAGCCAAGTCTGTACCTCACGAGGCAAGCGTAGCCTGCTCTACTGCCATCGCTCTCGAATGGGATGCCGCATGGAAGAATATGAACGAACCATCTGGACGTGCCGTTGCAGGTGTGCACGAACAGGCTTACGACGAATAACCACGCTATACTACTGCCATTAGTATATAAAGGGTTTGGCAGAGGGGATATACCCTTACTTGCAAAACAAAACACGACAAGACTACGAAGCCGTCTCACGACCATGTGTCATGAGGCGGCTTTCCTCGTATTTGCAACATACGTATGATAACGCTTCAACATACGTTCGATAACGCTTCAACATACGTATGACGAGCGCTGATCATACGTATGACGTATTTGCAACATACGTATGACGAATTTCTGTCGAAAGATTGTAGTATTCGCGTTGCAGTGTACGCTTTGCATAATCGGGGCAATTCAGACTATTTCGACAAGCCGACGGACAATATATACATTGCCATAGGCGTAATGTCGCATAAAAAGAATATCTTTGCGTGACGTACAATCGACGCTCATCTATCATGGACAGCAAAAAGAAAAATATACTTGGTCACATCTGCATGGCGATGGCTTGTGCCATCTGGGGACTAATGGCGCCACTTTGGATGGAAACACTCTGACTTATGGTCAGACAGAGAGGCTTTTGCTCAACAACAAAACAAAACTCCAACAGAATAATATACACGTTGACTATGAACAAACCAACATTCGTCACTCGTGACAATATGTCTTCTGACATGAATTATATATCATGGCTCGCAGATGTGAAACAGCGTTTCAACAAAGCTCAGGCAAAAGCTATGGTAAGAGTCAACACGTCTATGCTCGAGTTTTACTGGAGCATCGGCAGAGACCTTGTTGACATGAAAGCAGAACAAAGATGGGGATCTGGGATTGTCAAACAATTTGCGTTGGATATGCGTAATGCTTATCCTAACGAAAGTGGCTTCTCATGGACTAATGTTAAGAACATGAAGCGTTGGTATTTGTTTTATTATGAAGCATATACAAAAAGCCAACAAGCTGTTGACCAATTAGGAGAAAACGACCAGGAGAGGAAAAGCCAACAAGCTGTTGACCTTTTGAAAATGCCGGATGAATTTGGTAAAGTTCCATGGGGACACCATGTGTATATCATATCAAAGTCATCGTCAGTAGAAGAGGCTATATTCTATATTAACAAAACTATCGAAGGCAACTGGAGTCGCAGCGCACTCGTTGACCAGATAGCAAATAGCCTGTTTTTAAAGATAGGTAAGGCAATAACAAACTTTGACAACAAGTTGCCAGATCCCCAAGGACAGCTGGCACAAGAGATGTTGAAAGATCCATACTCATTTGAATTCCTCACAATGAAAGAGGGATATGATGAAAAGGAGCTTGAAGATGCTCTTATAACCAACATTACAAGTTTCTTGTTGGAACTTGGTGAGGGGTTTGCTTTTGTTGGAAGACAAAAGGAATTGCGTATGCCTGATGGTTCATCTTACTATCCTGATTTGATTTTCTATCACATCCCTCAGCATAGATATGTTGTGATTGAACTGAAGGCAGTAAAGTTTGTGCCAGAATTTGCAGGCAAGATTAACTTCTATGTAACTGCGACCGACAAATTGCTTAAGGGAGATTTGGACAATCCGTCTGTTGGCTTGATCATTTGCAAATCATACGACAAAACGATTGTAGAGTGGTCGTTACAAGATATTGACAAACCTCTTGGGGTTGCTGCTTATCAGTTGCAGGAAGTGGTAGAAAGAACTGTCGCAGAGATTGAGTTAAAGAAAAACAAGGCAAGGACTGACAACAATAATGTTAGAGGGGGCATCAATTAAGAGATTGACTCTGGCGTCCTGACTATGACTGTTCCAGACAAACCTCATGACATGCATCAGAAATATAGGTAATGATATACTTTTTGGCACACCTCATAGTCCAAGCGTCCGGATGGCACTCTCCCCCTAAAGTAGGGGGAGTACCCGAAGGGGGAGGGGGTATTACATACTTTGTGTGCATATAGCTAAGTTGTCTTTAAGTC
>JAZLKQ010000090.1:0-5836 GCA_045597745.1 Bacteroidaceae bacterium
CATCACTTGCCTGCTCAGGGGTTGCACCCATAGTGAACGTGCCGCCATCCACTCTCACCATTGTGAATGTAACGCCTTTTACTGTAAACTCTTTCTTTGCAGGTTCTTTTGGTTTGTCTGTACTGTCGTCATCTTTCGAACAAGAACCGAGCAACAATGCCATTGCAAGGATTCCAAGAATTGATAGTTTGTTCATGATTCTTTTGATTTTGTTAATATCTGATGTTAATAATAGGTTGTTGCCCGATGAAGAACAATGTCATGCCTATACACACATAAGTATAGGAACGTTTGTTCCGACAAATGTAAAAAAAACGATATAAGTACAATAAAATCAAACTTTATTTGAGATTAACATGCAAAATAGCCTATATAATGCGACTAATAGATGCCGATAGCATGACATAATATACAACGTGTTGAAATCAACATACGGTCGATTGAGTTCAGACATACGGTCGATTGAGTTCAAACATACGGTCGATTAAGCTCAGACATACGGTAGATCAAACCACAGCCTGGCGAGGACATGTCTGAGTTACTCAACTGTATATATGAGAATGCTGAAGCCTCTGCATACAAGGCAGATAACTCCCTCTCGTAGATGACAACAACTACATCTATGACTTTCATCTAAGCGAGACGTCCCCTGCTCACAATATCGGCAACACCACCATCCTATCCATTTATCCATTTACAAAGGATGGTAAACCACGTACAGCAGAATGGGGCTGTGTCAAAAGTAACCGACACAGCCTCATATGATGTCAGGTTGATTGTGCTTGATGTATGGGTGTATGGCGACGAAATGTATTGGTCTGGTGGAATGACATGTACCGGTCTGTAACCGGTTATACAAGATTTTGTGTGTTTAGAAGCAAAATCAAGAAAAAAGTGTTACATTTGCATTTGATACCATTATTCTACCCTTAGTCAGGGATTACTAACCAAGCGGCTGTTGTAATAGATAGCCTAACTAACAATTATTTTCAGATGAAACATCCTGCTGGACTTTATCTTCTGTCAGGCACAGAGATGGCAGAACGATTTAGCTACTACGGCATGAGGGCACTCTTCATGCTGTATATGACCAATGCACTCATGCTCTCTGTCGAAGATGCCGCACATATATATGGTAGCTATACCGGACTGGTGTATCTCACCCCTCTCATAGGTGGTGTGGTGGCAGACAAGGTGTGGGGCAAGCGCCGTTCGATATTCTGGGGAGGTATAGTCATGGCTATCGGACAGCTGTTCATGTTTCTTAGTGCATCGTTCGTTGAGAGTACGGAGGTGGCAAAGACACTCATGTTCTGCGGTCTTGGATTCCTTATATTTGGCAATGGATTCTTCAAGCCTAACATATCGACAATGGTAGGTGACCTGTATACAGCAGAGGACAAGCGACGCGACTCAGCCTTTACTATCTTCTACATGGGCATAAACATCGGCGCTACACTTGCACCGCTCTGGTGCGGATGGATAGGCGACATAGACTACAAGTGGGGATTTCTCAGCGCATGTATAGCAATGGTTGCGGCGGTGATAGCCCAACGTTGCCTGCAACGTCGTTATCTCGTATCGCCCGAAGGAGAGCAAGTAGGACTGCCTCCAGTCAAGGAGAATACTGTAAAGCAAAAGGTCGTCAATACGGACAAGTCCGCTCCTATGTCTACGATGTATAAGTCATTGTGCGCCATAGGATTTGTAGTGTTAGTGTTAGCGTTCTCATTCAATTACGATACCCTCCCCTCAGCATCGCTCGATGGAGGCGTGGTCAGTCTCCTGTCAACGGTATTTGCAGATGCCGACTGGATAGGAGCTTTCATCTACTCGGCATGTATCGTCACACCTATATATATAATAATAGATCCGTCGCTCACCTCTCATGAACGCAAGAAGATCGTGGTGATATATATCATAGCATTCTTCGTCATATTCTTCTGGGCGGCATACGAGCAGGCAGGCGCCTCGTTGATGGTCTTTGCTGATCGAAATGTAGACCGCACATTCTTTGGTTGGACTATGCCAACCGCATGGACACAGATACTCCCTGGACTCTTTGTCGTGCTGCTGGCACCAGTATTTGCGTGGTTGTGGTCAATGCTCGACAAGCATCATATAGAACCGTCAGCACCGATGAAACAGTCCTTCGGTCTCATATTTCTTGCCATAGGATACCTTGTCATAGCACTTGGAGTCAAGGGCGTAGACTCAGATACTAAGGTCAGTCTGCTATGGCTTGTGGCTCTGTATCTGATACATGAGTTTGGCGAACTCAGCCTGTCGCCTATAGGATTGTCAATGGTCAATCAGCTCTCCCCTGCCCGTATGTCATCGCTCTTGATGGGTGTGTGGTTTATGAGTACGGCGGCATCAAACAAGTTTGCCGGAATGCTCTCAGCCCTCTATCCACATGATGGTGAAGTCAAGCATATACTTGGTTGGGAGATAGCCAGCCTGTCAGACTTCTTTATGGTATTTGTCGTGATAAGCGGTATCGCCGGTATTGTGCTTATGCTTATTGCGCCTAAGCTCAAGAAGATGATGGAGTAGATGCACGTCTGACGGCTGGTTGATATAATAGATAGAGGCAATCGTCAACGTTGACGATTGCCTCTATCTATTATTGTAATCATTGTGTTCGTTGATCACGAAGCAATGTGTTTCGAAAGGTAATCCTTATATGCATAATCATTCATTGCCCATATTATTTATAATGAGTATTAGACGAATCACAAATCCTATGCCTTCTGCTATAAGATAAACAAATGGATTTTCAACCTCTTTGTCTCTTGTGATGTATAAGACTATGCCCAATCCTGGAACACATAGCGCCAATAAAAAGCCAAAGAATCCAACCTTTTCCTTTGGTCGTCTGTCTAAATATCTGTCTTCCATGACATGATGATTAAGGCATCAACACATAAGACCTGTGATTGACCACAAATGCTTGTTCGAATCTATACTATATATATTATTTCTCAAACTCAAACCAGTATGACTCTTCCTCGACAAATTCGCCAATAGTGAAGTCATATATCTGTAACTTAAACTTGAGCGATACTCCACTGCCAGAGCTCTCTATCTCGGCGTTTGGCATAACGACCTCCAAGTCATTGTAAGTAGTACGTTCGTAACCTGGCTTAAAGTCCTCACGTGCTGTACATTGGCCATCAGCAGCCTTATACTTACCGTTGGTATCAACGACATCAGAGCCGTCTTCGTAGAAGTAGTATGCAAGTGCAGCACATTCATGTCCCAAAGCATTCTGGATGTCAAACTTTACATGGATGACCATTGACTTGACGCCATCACGCATCTGATTGTGCTCTACAGTCACATCATTAATCTGAGCTGCAACTGATGCAAATGAATCTTTGCCTCCATAACCGTTACAAGAACTACACTTCTGATAGCCGGTGCCCCAGCATACACAGTTCAATGGCTTTCTGCCGTGACATTTAGGACAAGTATTGTCGATGAAGCCGCGACCGCTACAGTTGTTACACATAGGCACCTTTCTCACGTACTGTGATGAGATCCAACCAGAGAAGAACTGATACACGTCATAGCTGTCCACCTTGATAAATCCGTTGCGCTCGGTACCACCTATAAGATATTCGCCAGTGCTGACCTGTACCTTACGGTTGCCAGAGCCCTGACCTTGCCAAGTAGTGTTAGGGTAGTTAGTACCTGGTCCTGTGCGGACATTGACATGATCGCCAGTTACTACATAGACTGTCTTAGGGTTAGGAAGCTGAGCAAAAGCTGTTGCTATGCTCAACACCATAATAAACATTGAAAGTAATCGTCTCATAATAGATTTTTCATGCCCAATCCCTCAATCAGGCGTTAATGATTAAGTTAATTGTGAGGGAACAAATAACAATGCAAATATAAGCAAAATTTCAACTTGCATCATCATGATATTGGCGAAAATATGCACTGATGTTGAAAAAAGACGTCCTTCTTGACAGTCGTTTGACAATATATCGCTAAATTCGCAATGAAATCATTATCTAACAACTATCAAACAATCAATCAACATGAAACGACTGACCACAATGCTGCTTGCTCTCGGCACTCTTGGCGTGAGCTATGCGCAAAATCCGGTGATAGAGACATGGTACACACCAGACCCTGCACCATACGTACACAATGACACTGTATATCTCTTCGTCGACCATGATGAGGACAGAGAGACAGGATTCTTCAACATGAAGGACTGGCAGCTATACTCCTCTGTCGACATGGTCAACTGGACGTACCGTGGCACACCACTCAACCTTAGCGTCTTCAAGTGGGCATATCAGGACAATGACGCATGGGCATCACAGGCTGTAGAGCGCAATGGAAAGTGGTACTGGTATGTGGCTGTACGTGACAACTCCAACGGTCAACAAGGTATCGGTGTTGCTGTAGCTGACCGTCCGGAAGGCCCATATACAGACCCTCTCGGACATGCCCTTGTGCCCGGAGCGTGGGGATATATAGATCCGTCGGTATTTGTCGATGATGACGGACAGGCATATCTCTTCTGGGGCAACAACGGCCTGTGGTATGGCAGACTCGGCGACGACATGATCTCACTGCCCGACTCTCTGCAGGAGATAGATACATATCTGGAGGAGGCGTTTGGCAAACACAAGATAGCGTACGACTGGTCGAAGAAGGCAAACCGTATCATGCCTGGATTTGAAGAAGCACCTTGGGTATACAAGGTCGGCGATACGTATTACCTCGAATATGCCGCCGGCGGAGTGCCAGAGCACTGGGCATACTCTACTGCCAAGAGCATCCATGGTCCATGGACATATCGTGGAAAGATCATGGGCGAATCGCCAAACAGCTTTACTATACACGGTGGCAGCATCACATACCACGATACACAGTACCTCTTCTATCACTGTGGACGCGCCCGCAACGGACATGGATACCACCGTGCTACGTCTATCGAACCATACCATCGCAATGCTGACGGCAGCATACCATTCATACCTATCACTAAGGAGGGCGTAAAGACTCCAGTGCGCAATCTCAACCCTTACCTCCGTGTAGAGGCAGAGACCATGGCAACAAGTGTCGGGCTGAAGACAGACCTCACTCAGGGCGTAAGTCACTATGTGACAAGTGTGGACGGTGGCGACCTGATGAAGGTACGTGCCGTAGACCTGAAGCGTGGCTGTACTACCCTGTCGGTATGTGTTCGCAACGTCAAGCAAGGCGCATCCATAGAGTATCATCTTGACTCAGCAGATGGACAGTTGCTGTCTACTGTATCGCTGCCAGCTGTTGGTGACAAGTGGAAGACCGTCAAGGCGAAGGCTCAGAAGGTCGGAGGAGTACATGATGTATACATCGTCTTCAAGGGCGAAGGCGCTAATCTGATGGATATGGACTGGTGGATGGTGAAGTGACATGAGGACACTTGATATTCATCATACGTATGTCGAAGCTTGATCATACGTATGATGAAGCTTGATCGACCGTATGATGAACGCTGATCATACGGTCGATCATTTTTATACGTCAAGACATCCTTCTTGACATGTCGTGTCAGTTGATGATTGCCGACGGATAGAGGTAAAAACAAGAATCCACAGACTACGCATTGTCGACGTTTGCTATGGCTTTGTACGACTGCGTGAGTCTGTGGAAACTCTCTTAGTATGTATATGATACTACACCTGTAAGTATCATGATGATAGTCAGTTGGTCATGCGACCATCGACGTGTGTGTCGGTGCGGGATTACAAGCTGTCACCGAAGTCCTTACGGAACTTCTCAGCAAGCTGTTCCTGCCAGTAGCCGATCTCCTTCATGCGGCCGAAGA
>JAZLKQ010000091.1:0-1860 GCA_045597745.1 Bacteroidaceae bacterium
ACAGCATAATGGCAGTTCAAGGTCGTCACGCATATCGTCATCAGCAGTTGTGGCGGCATATACAGACTCCCTGGCAGCGCTCAAGGCAAGGTCTTTCGCTCCATCCAACTATTCGCCAGACACCACTCCAGTCTCACCTTACTTCTATCGACTCGTAGGGCCTACCACATACTATACAAAGGCAGTACATGACGAGCTCTCGCTGTCAGGTCCTTACGATCCCCTTGCATATACCACTCCAGGCATACAGTGGCGAGACTCGCTCAACTCCTCCATCGACCATCATCTCATCGGCATCTATACATCTCGACCAAGCCAGGTCCAGTACCACGATGCGCAGTATCGTGACCTCGAGGTCATACAGACCAGCAAGAAGGCATACGAGAAGGAACTGAAGACTGCTATAGGCGATGTGCCACCGGTGGTAGACGTGACATCATTGGCGGGGGATGTAGATGTAGACCTGACTATCGCTAAACCAAACTTCTGGAAGCGTACAGGAGCATTCTCTCTGCAGTTTACTCAAAACTATTTCTCCGAAAACTGGTACAAAGGTGGTAACAACAATGGTACCATGCTTGCCACACTTGCTCTGCAGGCGGTATATGACGACCAGCGCAAGATCACGTGGGAGAACAAGCTTGATATGCGTCTGGGCTTTGTCACAGCCACATCAGACTCATGCCATTCCTTCCTTACCAACAATGACCGCCTTGACCTGTATTCCAAGTTTGGTGTCAAGGCAACCAAGGCATGGTTTTATACAGTCTCAGCAGAGGCACTTACACAGTTTATGCCAGGCTACAAGAGCAACGACCGTCGCATATACTCAGACTTCATCGCTCCACTCGACGTGTCATTCTCAATCGGTATGGACTATAAGCCTACGCTCAAGAATGGCAACTCCCTCTCAGTCACCCTCCTCCCTGGCTCATACAAGATGCGATATATAGGCAATCGTGATGACAACATACATCGTGTGTACAATATGCTGGGCAAGGACATGACGCACGACGTGGGTTCGAAGGTCGAACTCAACAGCAAACTTACCCTTTGCAAGAACTTCACATGGAAGTGCCGCTTCTATTACTTCACCTCATACAAGTACGCTGAGTCCGAACTCGAGAACACTCTATCACTTGCATTCTCCAAGTACATCAGCAGCGAACTATATACCCTTTGGCGATTTGATGACAATCGTGACCGCAAGTACTTTGACGACAATCTCGGCTACTTCCAGTTTAAGGAGTTCCTAACCTTAGGACTCAAGTACGCATTCTAAAAGAGAATATTGTTTGCTAACAGAGATGTTGGAATAACTAATACTAACTAACTCAATCTTATGAAGAAACAGATCCTTTTTCTCCTTATGCTCCTCGTGAGCTTAATGGCAACAGCGCAGCATATAGAGGCTCCACGCTGTAAGACCTGCAACGCATATCTTGCCAAGTGTCCATACAAGGGCAAGCATCCATGTAAGACATGTGGTAAGGTGTTGGCTGATTGTCCATACAAGGGTAAGCATCCAGCAGAGAAGAAGTGTGGCAAGTGCGGCAAGGTATTATCTAAGTGCCCATACGATGGCAAGCATCCTGCAGAGAAGCCAAAGGAACAGGTACAGCAGAAGCCAAAACCACAACCACAACCACGTACGACTATGGTATCTGTTCCTGGGCGCACCTTTGATGTTAAGGGTGTTAAGTTCACTATGGTATTTGTCGATGGCGGCACATTCACCATGGGCGCAACTTCCGAGCAGGGTAGTGATGCATGGGATGATGAGAAGCCAGCCCATCAGGTAACCCTCAGCAGCTACTCTATAGGCCAGACCGAAGTGACTCAGGAGCTGTGGGAGGCGGT
>JAZLKQ010000092.1:0-7230 GCA_045597745.1 Bacteroidaceae bacterium
GACCATCGACAAGTGTATATCTCATGGCCCAAGGCTGAGCCATACGTACAAGTGCACCATATACTGACGAGTCTCCATGTGGATGGTACTTACCAAGCACCTCACCTACTACACGGGCACTCTTCTTTGTTGCCTTGTCATACGTATTGCCAAGTTCCATCATACCATAGAGTATACGGCGATGTACTGGCTTAAATCCGTCACGAACATCAGGAAGCGCACGAGCCACGATTACCGACATCGAATAGTCGATATACGCAGACTTCATCGTCTCGTTGATGTCCACCTTAATAATTCTGTCAAAATCGTTCATTTATCTTCTATATCTTTTTGATAGTGATTAGTACAACATCTATCTATATGATGATACTTTCTGGCGAGTCACGACTTCCCCTCATCGCTCCACTTTGTACAACATACATCGTAGACTGCAGACATCGCATGACACACGTCTGTATGTGTAAAAGTAATCGAACGTATGACTAACGCTCATCATACGTATGTCCAACGTTCAACGAACGTATGTCAAACGCTCATCAAGCGTATGTATATCATTCATCGACCGCACGGCATTGCGTTGTGTATAGAAATGCTTGCGACAACGATAACTTTAGCAGGCACAGAGAAGCATCGTCCCAACCTTGTATCTCATCCTATTACATGCCAACAACACGACACAATTATCAGCATATTTCATAAAACTTTGTAAAGTTACACTAAATGCTTGAAATCGACAAGCACTTATACATTAAAAAGACTAAAAGAAGGGCAAATTCAAGGTAAAAACCCCGAATTTGCCCTCAAAACTTGCGTATTTCGCATTTTACATCTTCCGCCGACACCTATTCGGCACCTACCACTGCACACTCTACAAGCGCATTAGGGGCGAAATATTCACGTGCAATTCTCATCACATCATCAGCCGTTGCCTGTTTGATGATCTCGTAGCTACGGACATAGTCATCTATCGTTATGCCAGAAGACAATATGTTGATGTATGACATTATCTGATTAAATCCTCCGTCATTAGCGTGGCACATCTGCCCGCCAATTATATTCTTTACCATCGACAGCTCCGCCTCGCCAACAGGGGCGCAAATAAGCCTCTCGAGCTCCTTCCTTACCTCTGCGATAAGAGGCACGAGGTATTCGTTTGCGCAATCTGACAAGATGACAAAGGTCGGCTGAAATGGCACTTCAAATTTTCTGCATGAGATGCCGTAGGTATAACCTTTATCCTCACGTATATTGCTCATGAGGCGAGAACCGAAATAGCCACCTAATATCGTCATGTACAACTTGATAAATGGTGTATCCGCATGACTTGTGGCTGGCAGACGGCAACCTATCCTGACAGACGACTGTACTGTAGGCTTGTCCATCACATGCCTTATCTTGATGCCACCAGTCAAGTCTGGTGTCACATAAGGGGCAAGGGACTCAACTTTGTCGACATCACACCCCCAGCTATCCACACCAAATCGTGACGACACCTTGTCGACAACCTCTTTGCACACATTGCCAGAGAGTATCAGATGGCAGTTATTACTACCGATGTACTTACTCCTATAAGACTTGAGATCATCTACCGTTATACTGTCATAGTCACTAATGGTTGTGTTCACCCCCATCGGGTGATCTGCACCATACAATGCTGAATAGAAACGGGTTTTGCATTGATAGTCGGTACGACAGCTATTGATGGAATATCCAGTCTTCATCTCCTCCACCGCCAAAGCAAAGCGTTCCGCGTCATACATGGGAGCATCAAATATTGACCTCAAGATGTCAAGTACACCATCAAGATTCTTGTCAAGGCACTGAGCAACAACTGTAGAATATGATAACGTACTGATCACATTGATTGTGGCGCCATAATAGTCGAGGCGTTCGTCTATCACATCACAACTCATAGACTTGCTACCACTCTTGAGCTGAGAGAAGGCAAGCCTTGCCTGCAGTTGCTTGTCCTGTAGCCACTGTCCTCCCTTAAAGTAAAAGTCAAGTCTTACGAGATGCGTGTCATCCAACTTGACACAAGACATCTTCACGCCATTCTGCATCGTCATATCTTCCGAATGGCGTATGTCTATATTGTACGAATGAACTACTGGTGCTGTTGTTCTATCTAACATAAGTATTGCCGTATGCTACTGCTGATTCGTCGCCTTAAGAAATTCTTCTGCACGCTGCAGGTCCTCTGGTGTGTCTATACCTATAGTCTCTATCTCGCTTATGCCTACCTTGATCTTGTAACCATTCTCAAGCCATCGCAACTGTTCAAGTGACTCTGCTACCTCAAGTACCCCCTGAGGAAGAGACGTAATCTCCTTGAGCACACCACATCTATATGCGTAAAGGCCTATATGCTTGTAATACACATGGCCTGACAACCACTCTGCCTTGTCTTTGCCTCTGGTATAAGGTATAATACTACGGCTAAAATACAAAGCCTCCATGTGCTTGTTGACGACCACCTTAGGAGAGTTGGCATTCTCCAATGCGGCAATGCCGTCTCCTGGCTTAAATGGCTTGACAAGGGTTGCGATGTCTACGGAGTCATCAACAAAGCATTCTCTGATTGCCTCGAGCTGCTGACGCTGGATGAACGGTTCGTCACCCTGAATATTGACGACAACATCATAATTGTCCTCACCGACTTTACACAAAGCCTCATAACATCTGTCGGTGCCTGACTTATGATTGACACTTGTCATCACGACTTTACCACCGAAAGCCTTTACCGCCTGTTCTATACGTTCATCATCTGTTGCCACTACGACATCGTCAAGCACTCCTTCTACTTGTCGATAAACTCTCTCTATCACAGTCTTGCCGCCAAGTGTAGCAAGGGGTTTTGCAGGAAAGCGTGTGGACGCATATCGTGCAGGAATGATTCCTATAAACTTCATCTTATATACTTTGTTTTCATCAAAAGAGAAGAGCAGAGGTCACACTCTACTCTTCCCTATCCTATATTACATAATAATAACCTTATACATTATATATTATTATAGACACAAGAGCCCAATTACTGGAACGCCTCGTCTATCTCACCCTCTTCTGTAGCTCGAACTTCTCTGACTACTGTAGCCTCACCGCCACGAGATGCCCAACGTCTCTGTTCTTCTTCACGTCGGCTATATCCCTCATCATTGCCCGCAGCTCTTTCAAGGTCTTCAAGTTCGCTTGCACAATAGTCAAATCCTCTACGTATAGAGAAGGTGTCTCTCTCTGTTATTCCAAACTCTGGATGATTGTATACACTTCTCATGAAATGTCCCCAGATAGGAAGTGCGGCTCTCGCTCCTTGACCATACGACATACTTCCTGAGTGGATGTCACGATCTTCTCCACCTACCCAGCAACCAACGACAAGCTTAGGGCAATAACCTATATACCAACCATCGGCGTTAGAGTTAGTTGTACCTGTCTTACCGCAGATATCCGCATGGATAGAGTATGGGCCTCCACGAAGTGGGCGACCAGTACCCTGGTTGACAACACCACGCATCATGTCAATCATCTGCCATGCCTTCTCCTCTGACATTACCTCATTCATGCGAGGGAGGAAGGTCTCGATGACATTGCCTTCCGCATCTTCTATACGAGTAACACATGTCGCGAAGAAATGCACACCATTGCTTGGGAATACAGTATATGCACTAACCATCTCACCAAGTGCAATGTCACACGAACCGAGAGACATTGTAAGGTTCATCTCTCTCTTTGTAAGATATGTAGTGATACCAAGATCTCTCATGTGCTTGACGAGTGCTGGCACACTAAGCAAGTCAAGAAGTCGAGCAGATACCGTATTGTTGGATGTTGCGAGTGCTCGCTTGATAGGTATCTTGCCACCACCGGCACCACCCTTAGGCGACCAACCACCTGAACTAAATCTCTGAGTAGAAATGAGGTCACATGGATTATAGTCGTTCATCATTGCCAATGAATACAATATTGGCTTTATAGTAGAACCAACCTGTCGTCTACCTCCACCAAAGACATTGTCATACTGGAAATACTTGAAGTTAAGTCCTGGTACATACGCTTTGACATGACCATTGGAAGGATCGATAGCACACATAGCCGTACGCAAGAACTTCTTGTAGTACAGTACTGAGTCTCGTGGTGACATCATTGTCTCATACTCAATAGGATCGTCATAAGTCTCACCATACTTGAATAGTGTCATAGGTATTGGAGTATTAAATGCCTTCTCTATCTCTTCATCAGAAGCACCTGCCTCCTTCATGACACGATAACGCTCACTCTGACGTATATACCTATTGACAATCTGGCTGACCTTCTCCTCTGAAAGCCTGCGATATGGAGGATACTTCAACCCACGTATCTCATTTTCAAATGCAGGTTGCAGATACTTTGCCACATGACGGAATGCCGCCGCTTCTGCAAGCTTCTGCATCCTTGTATCAAGAGTGGTATATATCTTCAGACCGTCTGTATAAATATTATAATGTGAACCGTCCTTCTTTGTATGCTTGTTACACCATCCATAAAGTGGGTTTCTATCCCATTCTATCGAGTCCGCAAAGAACTGCTGATTCTGCCAGCTTGCATAGTTTTCACGTTCTGGACGAGACGCCATCATGATCTTACGCAAGTATTCACGGAAATATGGTGCTGGGCCTTCCTTATGATCCAATGCCTTGTTGTTGAACAGGCTTGGATCAAGTGGCGCGTTATCTGCAGCAGTAAATTCTGCGTCACTTATATAACCCGCCTTTTTCATCTGAGAGAGTACGACATTGCGTCTCTCTATACATGCCTGATTGACAACACGCTTGTCTGTAGAAGGATCATACTTGAAAGGCTTATAAAGTGCAGGATTCTTACACATTCCGACAAGCGTAGCACATTGCTCAAGATTGAGCGAGTCAGGAGTTGTGTCAAAATAGGTACGTGCGGCATTCTTTATTCCGACAGCATTATTAAGGAAGTCGAAATAGTTGAGGTACATTGCGATGATTTCCTCCTTCGTATAGCAGCGTTCAAGCTGAACGGCAATATACCATTCGACAGGCTTCTGCATCAATCGTTCTTTCTCATCTCTTGCCACATCCGAATACAGCTGCTTAGCCAACTGCTGTGTCAACGTACTACCACCACCAGCAGACTTCTGACCCATAAATCCACGCTTGACTATAGCACGGCCAAGGGCACGGAAGTCTATACCTGAATGTTCATAAAATCGCTCATCCTCAGTTGCTACAAGCGCCTTAATCAAGTTGTCAGGAAGCGAATCGTAAGGGATAATCATACGATTGGCAGAAGCATAGCTCCATGTACCCATGAGCTTGCCATCAGCACTATATACCCTCGAAGCAGATTTGTTGATAGGATTCTGCAAATCTGAAATATCCGGTATCTTACTAACCCATCCCTGGGAGATGGCAAAAACAATTCCCCAGCCTATCAATACGACAACGAAAACAAATAGCCATAATGCTTTAAGGCTCTTCTGAAACTTGTTTTGTTCCTTCTTATCCATACTGTCTATATTTGTTGCGACGTAATTTCTAAAGATCTAATTAGTATAACTATAGTGCTTATTAAGGCATTTTATCGTGCAAAGATATGAATATTTTTTTTAACCGACCATAATAACGGCAAAAAGTTGTTATATTTGCATTGCCTATTGGTTAATTAGTAAACATTAAACCATAGGAAGCACAGATTTTGTACATTATTTGCCTAATTTAAATTACAAATCCAAACATCATTAATTAGCATGTTGATATACAATACTACGTTTCAAGTATCATCAGAAAACGCCAACAATTTCATCATCTACCTGCACGAAGTCTATCTCCCGGCAATAGAGAGTGACGGGCACTTGCACAACCCTCGTTTGTGCAGAATACTCAGTCACAAGGACGATGCATCAGAGTGCTTCTCTCTACAATATGAAGTTGCAGATTCTTCAGCCTTACACAAATGGTATACTGGCATTGGAGCAAAACTTAATGAAGATATGACTAAAGTCTTTAAGGACAATGTTGTAGGATTCACAACCTTAATGGAAACTATCGAATGATTCAAACGAGAAAACCAATACAGGAAAAGATCATAATGGGAGTAGACCCAGGAACGAATGTCATGGGTTATGGGCTCCTGAATGTCAAGGGCAACAAGGCTGATCTTATCGCCATGGGGGTGATAGAACTTAGCAAATATCCGAGTCATTATCTTAGGCTTGGCAAAATCTTCGAACGCATCACACAGATCATCGATGCTTATCATCCGGACGAGATGGCTATCGAAGCTCCTTTCTACGGGAAGAATGTGCAGTCTATGCTTAAGCTTGGACGTGCTCAAGGTGTTGCCATTACTGCAGCCATACAGAGAGACATACCTATTACTGAATACGAACCGCGAAAAATCAAAGTAGCAATAACAGGCAACGGCGCCGCATCCAAAGAACAGGTAGCGGGTATGCTCCAACGCATACTGCATATAGATGACGATACGATGAAGGTACAGTTTGATGCCACTGATGCTTTAGGAGCCGCATACTGTCATTTTATTCAAATGGGACGCCCTGAAAAATCATCAGGACCAAAGTCATGGGCGGATTTTGTAAAAAAGAATGCCGACAAAGTGCATAAGTAACGAGAAATTCTTAACTTTGCACCAATTATTCATATAAATAAGGTATAGAAATCAGAAACGGAAGTACTCCCCCTCCTCTAATGCGGGTGGAGACTCTATTAACTCAGATAAAACTTAAATGGCAGCAATAGGTTCTGACATAAGCACACTTGCTAAGAAGTTTGCACAAGAATACGGTACATTTCTCGGCATTTTATGGTCAGCAGATTTCCTTTTATACGTTTTCGGCATGAGAGAACTTAATGGGATTCTGCTTTTCTTGTGTATGCTTGGATTCATATCTCTCCCATTGTGGGCATTTTATTTTGCATGGAGATTTAGAGTCAAAGTCATACCCGATGCACCTACTTTCAGACAAGGCATGTTGTTTGGTATCATGATGTTTATCTATTCATGCCTGCTCACAGGTGCTGTCGAGTTTGTATATTTCAAGTATCTCGACAATGGGGCGACAATCGAAGCAATAGAGAAACTCGTCAACAGCACTGCTATATTGGAGACATATAGACAAGCAGGCATGGGAGACATGGTGACATCCATAAAGGCAAGCCTCGACGAATTGTCTGGTTTGTCTGCCTTTGATCTCACATTAGC
>JAZLKQ010000093.1:0-5910 GCA_045597745.1 Bacteroidaceae bacterium
TGCCCCACATCAGTTTGTTCATGCCAACAGTATCGGCAGCTTGTCTGATGGCTTTGATTGCCGATGGATATGGATAAAACTCGGAGTTGAACAACCATGTGATGCCTCCAGACTCAATCATGACATTATCATATTTTGCAAGAGCAATCTGATCAAGCCATCCTTCTGTTGTAACCATGCCAAAATGTCCTATGGCTATACGGAGTTCAGGGAATGTACGAATAATATCTTCGACTTCGCACAGTTGATGATTGTCTTCATGCAGACAAAGCGAGAGATACATGCCTTTCTCCTCCATCCATGCATACATCTGCATCATCTGCCTGTCATTGAGAGGTCGTGTGAGACGATGTCCAGGTATAGCCATGCCTGTGTATATGCCACTGTCTATTAGTTGTTTTGCTGATGTCAGAAAGTCATCGTTACGATAGTCTGCCATACCACACACCTTCATTCTGTCTGGATAACGTTGTGTCACCTCAGCAAGATATTCATTCTGTAGTCCATCGATAAACTCCTGTACTACAACTGCAGCAGACACTTGAGCGTAGTCCATATTGGCAAGAAAAACCTCTGCCGTATTGCGACCGTCTATCATGAACGGAGGTAGCATCTGCACTTCTTCACCCATAAACAGCGAACGTCCACGATTCGTAGTCTTGATTACTTTGCCGTCGACTGTGGTGTCTTGACTAAGCCACAAGTGAGTATGAGTATCTATTATCATATTTATGATAAATTATAAGTTATAACTTATTTGCAAATTATGCATCAATCATCAAGAGTTCTTCCATGACACTCTCTTCTGGTCACCTATGATATCCTTAACCTCCTCTACGAGTTGCCAGTCGATAGGTTGCTTGCTCCACTCAAGGTTGCGAAGCACATTGTCAGGATTGGCAGAAGAGAACAATGTAGTAGCTATACGTGGACTGGACACCGAGTACTGGATAGCAAGCTGTTCGATAGCAACTCCCCTTGACTTGCAATGCTCCACGGCACGCTGACATGCTTCTACAAGAGGCTTTGGAGCTGGATGCCAATCAGGTACTCCACGTTGAGAGAGGAGTCCCATTGACAGTGGAGAGGCATTGATAATACCTATGCCACGCTCTTCAAAATAGTCGAAATAGTCCGCAAGTTTATCATCATTAAGGCAATAGTGGCAGAAGTTGAGCACAGACTCTACAGTACCCTCTGGTACACGATCGATGACCCACTGGAGGTTTTCGAGTTGTAAGTCTGTGATACCCACATGACCTACAACGCCTTTGTCTCTGAGTTCTACCAATGCTGGCAGTGTCTCGTCTACTACCTGCTGCAAGTCAGCAAACTCGATGTCATGGACATTAATTAGGTCGATATACTCGATACCGAGGCGTTCCATACTCTCATATACGCTCTCCGTAGCACGTTTGCCACTATAGTCCCAGGTGTTGACGCCGTCTTTGCCGTATCGTCCGACCTTAGTAGACAGATAGTACTTGCTACGGTCTATATCCCTGAGTGCCTTGCCGAGCACCGTCTCAGCCTTGTAGTGTCCATAGTATGGTGATACATCGATAAAATTCATACCACCGTCTACAGCAGTATGTACAGCATTGATGGCTTCGCTCTCGCTTATATTGCGAAATACACCACCCAATGATGAAGCGCCAAAGCTCAATGCTCCAACCTTCATGCCTGTCTTACCAATTTCATTCATAAGATGAAAATTATAGATTATAAGTTGTTAGTCAAAATCATTCATTATCTTCAGCATATTTACTCTCTATCCAAATGCCCACTTTTGGGGGTAGGGGGCTTGGTTAAGGGGCTCTCAATCGTACAGTCTAAATATCCTACGCATCAGCTTCCACTTGTCGTCCGACGTGTCACCGGCATTGCATACCTGATATTTGGCAACTGTCTGTTCCCACTCCTGCTGTCGAGGCAGAGTAGCAAGACGAGCCATTGCCGAGTCCCAGTCCCAGTCTACAGGTACCTCAACTATCATCACGAGCACATCCTCGTGTCGGTATATCTCCATCTCGAGTATGCCAACCTCACGTATGCCATCTCGTATCTCACGCCAATGTTGAGCCTCGCTATGCAGAGCCTCATACATGCGTATATCTTCCTCGCTGCCTTGCAGACGCAGAGTCTGGCAGAAGCGCTTTGTCTCGCCTTCATAGCGTCTCACCTTACAGCCAAATGCATTACTTTCCATCGTTAGTATTTTTTGTCATATTTTGCACGTCGACAAGTGATGGTCGACATGTCGTTTATCTATTTTTCTGCAAATATACATCATTAATAATCACCATCAATAGGATGAAATCGATTTTATATAGTATATTTTAGTTGCAATATTTTGGTGTGTACCTCAATAAGATGTATATTTGCCAACACATACTTATAACTTATAATTCATTATATGAGTTTTTTCAACCCTGAGTTGCTTGTACTCAATGTAGGCATGGCACATCACAATGCAGACTGGAACTGGAAGAATGTCCTCAGTCCGTTTGCTCGTCTCTACTACGTATGTAGCGGAGAGGCGGCTGTGCAGATGCCCGACGGTGTACATACACTCACGCCGGGCCATCTATATATCATACCGCCATTTACTACACACAGCAACATCTGCTCAGGTCCATTTACTCATTACTATATACATATATATGAGGAGCATACTTACGATAGCGAGGGGCTGTTTGACACATACGACATGCCATTCCAGTTAAAGGCGCTCCCCGTCGACCGTTGCCTATTCCAACGGCTTACGGAGATCAATCCTACCATGCTGCTTGCAGAGTCCAATCCTGACTCATACGATGACAACCAGACTTTGCTGCACAATATTATAAAAAATAAGAATCGCTCCAATCCTCTCCGACTCGAGTCACGTGGTATCGTCTATCAGCTTATGTCACGCTTTCTCCAGACAGCAACACTCAAAGATGCGCAGTACGACGACCGCATAACTGCCGCCACCAAGTACATACGTACACACATATCAGAGCATCTCACCATCGAACAGCTCGCACACACTTCCTGTCTGTCCATTGATCACTTCATACGCCTCTTCCGATCGTCTACAGGCTGTACTCCACTACAGTATATCAATACCCGACGCATCGAACGAGCCCAGGTGCTCCTGCTCTCGAGCAATGCTTCCGTCAAGCACATAGCCTTCACGCTCGGATATGACGATCCCTCATACTTCATACGTGTATTCAAGCGAATCACGGGCTTGACGCCTAAACAGTTTGTGAAGGGGCAGATAGATTTATAATGCATAATTGATATAACATCCATTTGAGACCATTTAAGATCATCATATAATAAAATGTCCTTGATGGACTAAGATGGAGGTTGAAGTCATCCATTTGAGGTCATTTGAATACATCTTATTTATATATTATATAAAATGTTCTTGATGGACTAAGATGGAGGTTAAATATAATTTTTAATTAATAATTTTTCAACAAAAGAATGAAAACGACTCCACTCATTATTATCACACTCATCATCATCGGTAGCTTCATGTCATGTCAGAAAGGCAAGACTTCAGATCCTGCCGACAGCGATACCACAGCAGTATCAGGTACAGACAGTGTGGCCGTCAACGAGGCCGGCATCTTCTCCGCACTACAGCAATATGCCCTGCTCGGCAATGTCATGGAGACCAACGAACGTACATACTACTGCAAGTCCAACTATGACATAAGCGACCGTACAGAAGAAGACGTCATAGAGACACACAGCTTCACCGAAGAGGGCGACATCGATGAGGAGGAAGGTACGACGTACAAGTATGACAGCGACCACCGCCTCATGTCAGCCACAAGCCCAGAGCAGACAGACTCATACATCTACGACGAGCATGGACGCATATACATACATCATCAGGAGTGGGAAGGCGACATCAACGGCACCATAGACGACACCATCACCTATACACCGCAAGGCAAGACACACCGCTTGGGCTGTATCTCCGAAGGCAACCGATGGATCACGACCACTACCTACCAGTATACCAAGTACGATCAGCAAGGCAACTGGACAGAGGCGCATGTCACTGTACACGAACATGAGATTCCGTCCGAGGGTAAACCCGTCGACAACACTCTATATCGTGTTATCATAAGAGATATAAAATATTATTGATTCAGGTTTCTTAAGCTACTTGCTCTATGACAAAGTGTCCTTGATGTCCTAAGATGGAGGTTGAAGCAAAAACAAGACTTCCTAACATAATAGCGAACCTTGTCAACATCAAGAGACTCTAATGATAAATCAGGAACAATCGATGTGATGAAATCTTATGTGTCGTAAACAGTCAATATCTCTAACTGTGTCTCTCATAAATCAGTATTTTTTACGAAACATTTTTCGTATGATAATAATCAACGCAAGCCATAAAGCCACGATTGTTGCCGTATACATAGGCCTCGTTGACATAAAAATGAAAAGATACTGACTCAACAACAACACACAATCAGCCCCCTGACCATATAAATGACAGGGGGCTGATTGATATGTAGATAATGTATAATTGATTACAAGCTCTGGTTGATAGTACGTGAGAGCACGTCAAGCTGCTGCTCGCGAGTGAGCTTTACAAAGTTGACAGCATAACCGCTGACACGTATTGTGAGCTGTGGATAACGCTCTGGGTGCTCCATAGCGTCCACGAGAAGTGAACGGTCAAAGACGTTGACGTTGAGGTGATGACCACCATCTGGAGTAAAGTAACCGTTCATGAGGTTGACAAGATTGTCTACCTTAACCTCATCTTCCTTGCCAAGCGTTGCTGGGCTGATGGCAAATGTGTATGAGATACCATCATGGCTATGCTGGAATGGAAGCTTTGCCACACTGCTGAGGGCTGCAACGGCACCACGTATGTCACGACCATTCATTGGGTTAGCACCTGGTGCAAATGGCTGTCCCTTTGGACGGCCGTCAGGTGTAGCACCAGTATTCTTACCATATACCACATTGCTTGTGATAGTAAGGAGTGACTGTGTTGGGATTGCGTGACGATATGTCTCGTGCTGACGGAGGAACTCCATAAACTTCTCTGTTACCATAAGAGCAAGCTGGTCAGTCTTCTCATGGTTGTTACCGAATGGTACGATTGGCTCGCCTTCGTTCTCAAAACCTACTGCTATGCCACGTTCGTCACGGATAACACGTACCTTGCCAAACTTGATTGCTGCGAGTGAGTCTGTAACGATAGAAAGACCTGCGATACCTGTAGCACGTGTACGAAGTACATCACCGTCGATGAGTGACATCTGGTATGCTTCATAGTCATACTTGTCGTGCATATAGTGGATGATCTTAAGAGCATTAACGTATGTCTTAGCAAGCCAACGCATCATGTTCTCAAACTTATACATCACCTCTTCATAGTCGAGATAGTCTGATGTGATAGGAGCGAAGTCTGGACCAATCTGTTCGCCTGAGATTTCGTCCTTACCACCATTGATAGCGTAGAGGAGACACTTGGCGAGGTTGGCACGTGCACCGAAGAACTGCATCTGCTTACCAATCTTCATTGGACTTACGCAACAAGCGATACCGTAGTCATCACCATAGTCTGGACGCATGAGGTCATCATTCTCATACTGTATAGCACTTGTCTTGATAGACATCTCAGCACAGTAGCGCTTCCAGTTCTCAGGCAGGCTCTGTGCCCAGAGTACAGTAAGGTTTGGCTCTGGAGCAGGACCAAGATTCTCGAGAGTATGGAGTATACGATAACTTGTCTTTGTTACAAGAGTACGACCATCTACACCCATACCACCGATGCTCTCCGTTACCCATACAGGGTCACCAGAGAAGAGGTCGTTGTACTCTGGAGTACGGAGGAAGCGTACGATACGAAGCTTGATAAGTCGGATCGTAGCCATGTCGTTC
>JAZLKQ010000094.1:0-5297 GCA_045597745.1 Bacteroidaceae bacterium
CGACAAAACAAATAATCGACGACGTGATAACGTTTAAGTTCCCATTTATGCGCTATTATTACGATGCACTAACACACAAGCCAGTCATCGTGCCGATGGAGCAGATGGACAACTTCAAGCGTGCTCTCGAAGTGGAGGATCCCAACGCTATCTGGTTGCCATTGCCGTCAGAACCTTTTGAGAAGGGACAGCGTGTCAAGGTGATAAAGGGACCGTTTGCCGGTGTTGAAGGCTACATAAAGCGCGTGAAGGGTCAACAGCGTGTTCTCATAGAAATCAATCATATTGGATTCTATGCAACAAGTTATATACCAACAGCTTACGTAGAGAAGATAGACGATTGACGACAGTTTGTCAGAGTAGGGTGGAGTAGTGGTTGGTGTGATGACGACGTATCAATCAATGTCTGCTGACGTGCCGCTCTGTGTGCATGAAAAATATCATTCACGTGTGTGAGACATTGTCCGTATGTATCTGCTCACGTGACGCTCTATGTGCATGGAGAGAACAGATATTATGCAACTTAATATAAAATGAATAACGATTACTAAATGAAAAATCTTGTTTTAATTGCTCTTGTAGCAACAGGAATAGGTGGACTGATGTCGTGTGGCGGTGTCACGAGCAAAGGCGGTGACGTGGATTCGGACACGATAGTGCCTCCATTCCCACACGACACGGTGTCGCTTCCGTCTGTGCCTCTGGCTTCTGCAGAGGAAATCACGGCAAATATCACTATATTTGACACTACCGTGTCGGGACATCTTGCCAATTATGATGACCTGTACAAAGATGCTCCTGGCGTCTTCACCTTCAGGGGTGGACCTCGTCGAGATGCAGACTTTGGCGGAAAGATAAGTCATAAACCGTCAAAGGTCGTGCAGGTATGGAAATTTATTACCGGCGTTGATGACACAAAGACCAGTGTGGGCTCGTTTGGCGGAGGAACTGGATGGACAGGACAACCGCTCTATGTGGAGTGGCCTGACTCTATGATGGAGCGCTTTCGTGCTGTGGGTAAGGAACTTACGCCTGACTTTTGTCAGAAGGAAGTCATTGTACATTCACTTTGCGGAAACGCTTATTTCCTCAGTTTTGAAACGGGAAAAGAGACGCGCAGCCCATTCTATGTGGGCAATCCTGTGAAAGGAACTGCTTCGCTCGACCCTACGATGAACGGCAATATCTACGTGGGTCAGGGTCTGCCAAGCAATCCCCCAATGGGGCATCTCTCGTACAATCTCTTCACATACGAGCGAACTTACTTCTCTGGCGCCGACCGAAATGCGTGGCGTGCATGGTACGCTTGTGATGGATCGCCAATAGTAGTGGGCGGATTTGTCTTTTATGCTTCGGAAAATGGTACTCTCTATAAGTACTCATTGGTAGATGGCACCTTGAAGCTTCACAGCACGTTGCGCTATAAGGCAAATCACGATTCGTGTGCAGGCATAGAAAATAGTCTGTGCGTCTACAAGAACTATGGTTATTTTGGTGATAATCACGGAGATGTCGTATGCGTTGACCTCAATACGCTCCAGCCTATCTGGCACTATGACAATCATGACGATATAGATGCGACGATAGTATGCGAGGTGGTGGACGACGTGCCATATCTCTACTGTGGATGTGAGGTTGACCGTCAGGGCGATAGAGGCGTGAGCCACTTTGTCAAGTTGAACGGACTGACAGGAGAGCTCGTCTGGGAGCAGAATATGGATTGCTCCAAGTACAGCAAGAATGACAAGCACTATGATGGAGGATTCTACAGCACTCCGCTTCTCGGTCATGGCAACTGCGAGGGCATGATATTTGCCAATGTCTGTCAGCCAGGCGGCAGGACCATCGCCGAATTTACGGCGTTCAGCACCAAGACAGGAGAAATCATCTACAAGGTGCCTCTCAAGTTCTTCTCATGGACATCTCCAGTAGCCTTCTATACGCCACAGGGTGATATGTACATCTTTACGGGCGACTCGTCAGGCAATGGTTATCTGTTTGACGCTAAGACAGGCGAGATGCTATTTACCGAACACATGGTCAACAACTTTGAGAGTTCTCCTTGTGTAGTAGGCAATCAGTTTGTGGTCGGCAGCCGCGGACGCGAGATATACAAGTTTGAGGTGCAGTAATAGTGACGGAGGCGAATCTCTGGTCTGACGCTCGGCTCACATGACATATATGGTCGATGTGAGCGCATTGCGTCAGTAGTGTACAATAAGTGAAAGAACGATTCGTCAGAGTCTCTATAAACATCAGAGCCCCATACGACTATCGGATATTAGATAGCGTATGGGGCTCTTGTTGTGATGCACAAGTCGATGATAGTCAACAGTATGGATAGACTGGTATCTATCTCTGTGACGGTGCAGCGAGAGTTGAGTGACTCTGTAGAGTGTTAGACCTTTGACTTCTCGAGATACTCAATGACTTCGTGACGATTGCGTGCAGAGTCTCGTCTGCAGCTGACGTGTATCCAGTAGCAGGTAGAGTGGGGGGATGCTCGCTCCCATATCAGTTGGTCAAACGGCAGTGTGTGGCGTATGTAGTCAAACCATGCCTTCCCCTGCTCCAGTGTCGGCAGGTGTATGTCAGCCGCTTCGCCCACCATGTGTTGCGAGCGTTTTGCTCCTCCCACGAGAGTGTTGACCTTGGTGCATCTGTATCCAGAGCCTATGATGATGGGAGTGTCAAAGTGTGTGCGCAGAGGTTCGAGCACCTGCTGACAGAGATTGTGAATACTTGATATTGCGCTGAGCGGTGGAGTATTGTCGATGCCGTGTGCCTTGGCGGTGGCAGACCGGGTGAACTCCTCGAGAGTGAAGTGAGGTGTGAGTTGTTGTGACATAATGTTTAGTCAGGTTTAGATGAGATGATTGATGCAACTAGATATGCCGAGAGCCGACGCTATGGCTGTGATGATGGTCAGGGTGATCTGTATGATGATCTGCCATTGCTGTTTTGTAATTTTCATGTTGTCAGGTTGTTAAGACCCGCCCCATTGGCTGATATGCACGAAGGGGCGGGTCAAGTGAGTTAAATAGTGGTTAGTCTCAATGCCTCTCTGGGCAGTCTGTGATAGCGGTCAGTGCTGTACACTAAAGCTTGATGGTAGTCTCGCCCTTGCGAGTTGCCTTCTTGAACTTGGTCTGAGCCTTGCGAGTGCCGACGTAGTTAAACTCAGCGCTCTTCACGAGATTGCGGAAGAGTGGGCCTGATGTCCATACAGTTTTGACACGCGTGATGTTGACAGCAGAATTGAACTCCTCTATTGAGTCTGCACCGATGCTGTTGATTGCGACGCTAAACCATCCGAGTTCTCCGAGCTCCACCTTGTTGCCGAGCAGAAGCTGTTCTCTGAGACAGTCTACAGCGAGAGTCAGGATAGCCTGCACGTCTGCTCTTGAATACACTGAGCCGTGGTCTGCGATGTGCTTTGCAAACTGTGCGAGAGTCATACGATTGCTGTACTGTGCTACAGCGTAAGCCTTCTTAGGATCTTCGTCATTCTGTGGATTTGGACGAAGTGCAATAGAATAATTAATCATAGTTGTTGTTTAGCCACTCCCTTGACTCCCAGACGTTTGCCTATTGCGTCTTGATGTGGAGGACACCGGTCGAGTGGTGGGGTGTCAGGTTAATGATTGTTCTGTTTGTGTCATTGGATCCTTTTGACGATGCAAAGGTACGACATGTTGAGAAGCAAAATATGCTTTCGTATGCTTTCGCGTGAGATAATGTGCGATAAAGTGTAGATGTAGTGCATGACGAGCGGTCGAGAGAGTGGGAATGAGCTATATATATAATAGGTGTGAGAGGTGTGGTAAGCTGTATAGTCAAGGAAATACTCTTGCGATGATGAATTCCTAAAGTGAAACATGCCTGATGATTGATATATATCATACGGTCGAATGAACCTATACATCCGCATGGTTTGATGAATTTTACCGGACGATTACAGTCATTCAACCGCATGTCTTATTTTCCTTTGCAGGAAGAAATATTAATGATGCCCCTAATATCTTATTAGTCCTCCATCATTCTTGGTTGCTTCCTTCCTCATCTTCATCACCATTTTGTAAATGATCAAACGATGCTTTGTCAAGATAATGGTATTTGATTGCTGAGAGCTTCTCTTTTAATAAAACGATCTTGGTATATTGTAAGACTGGTTGGGATGAGCGCAAGAAAGATAAAGAGGGTGAGAACTTCCGACTCCGTTGCTGGCTACATGCGGCAAAGACCGTCAAGGCATCCCGAAAAGTGCAGATTAGACAAAAAGGGATTTGTCGATAACAGTCCTATATACAAAAAGTTGCCATGCAAAATAGTATTACATGACAACTTTTTGTTTGATATTATCTTCTATTTGCTGAATTACTGGATGAATTCCACGTCATCTACGATAAGTTTTTGTTTGCCAAAAGTATAATATCCAAATCCTGCATATTCAAGAGGCATATATCTTACCTTCATAATTGGCAAATCATTTACAGTAAACTGAATAGTAGAACCATCATATTCAAGATTCCATTCTTGTTGCATCTTCTTAGTCTTGCCCCACTTAACACACTGAGTAATTTGTCCGACAAGTCGGTTATCAACATAACGCAAGAAACGAACATCTGTTTCGTTAAACACGAACGCATAGAATGTACCATCATCTTTATAGTTAAAGATAAGACCAGCAAGTCTATCGTCGTCTAACTTTCCGATAGTGACATTTGATTTTACTTTGAATGATTTCTGCATATTCAAAGGAGCGTAGCAGAAGCAGGTAAAATATGTATTATCTCCTACTTGGGCACCTAACATTGCTGACATGAACTTATTAACACCATTTGAAGTAATAGTAAGAACACCCTTGTCAATAATCGCGTTACCAGCATCGTTAGTAACTGCAGTTTCATTCCAATTAAGAGAATTGGAATCAAAGTTTTCTTTGATACTCTGTGCATTTGTGGTAAGTACGGTCAAGGCCGTAATCAGCACCATGAAAAATCTTTTTTTCATAATTTTACTTGTTTTAAAGATTACTAAATATGTTATAAATTACTTACTTTTCCAATTCTTGTCTGGAGTTCTTGAATAATCGTTTCGAATTCTTTAGGAATTCTGTCTATTGCCTCAAATTCTCCATGTTTTGCAGCCGCAGCATTAGCAACTTCGCTCTCAACTTTAATTTGAAGTGCAACGTGGGATGGAGTTGATATATCGCGAATTGTAACTCTGTTGCGTATTTGCTTCTCTGATAAAGTGAAAGTTTTATACTGCCATGGTGTTTGCGCATATCCACC
>JAZLKQ010000095.1:0-2540 GCA_045597745.1 Bacteroidaceae bacterium
TCAATAGCGAGAGGCATATAGCTCAATAGCGAAAAGTAAAATAGACAGAATTTGATTAGAAACCCCGAATAGGTCTAAACCAAAAAGGGAATAATAGACAATTAGGCACAAATAATAAAAAACGAACACTAATGGCACGAATCACACGAAATTTTGCTCGGTGATGCCAATACAACCACATTCGAGAAATTCGAGAAATTCGTGGTCAAAGAATAAAGAATACTATTCGCTGTGCAAAAAAAACATATCATTGCTAAGCAGAATGATTCATAATCCTCGACAGACTACCAGCTGCTGACACCGCCTCCGCCGCCTCCGCCGCCAGAATATCCTCCACCACCGCCAGAATATCCTCCACCGGAAGATGATGACTGAGGGAAGTGTGTTACGCCCTTGGCTACGTCATGTGTGAGCGAACGAGTGAGCGACGACATAAAGAGCGCTGGGGTGAATGCCGTCCTGGTTGTGTCGCATGTATACCAGTCGGCAGGTCTTAACGTGATGTCCTTAAACTTCTTTCCCCACTTGTCTGCCAATCCAAATGCCACGGCGTATGGGAGTATGTCGTAAAAGTACATCTCGTCTTCTGCCGTGAGACGCTCAAGGTCCTGCTTGTTGGCTGTCTTGATAAACTCTCTGAATCCCAACAACTTGCCTTGATATTGCAACAAGTAGTCTGTTGGGTCGACCAATCTGCCTACAAACAATGTGGCTGGGATGACTGATGCGTGTGAGAAGATGATATATTCCAGTGGTATATTCTCAACAAACGCACACACTACAGCAAAAAGTATTATATACCCAAAGAATGGTATGGACATGTAAAATATGTGCTTTGCCCAGTCCATAAAACTCTTGATACGGTCGGACGAACAGGACTCACGTCTCAACACGTAGAGAAATAGCATGGCAAGGCTAAGCAGTCCAGAGAACACCAGTCCTAATACCCAATCGTGGAATACAGCCATATTGATGCATATCAGGAAAAGCAACTGGAGTCCTATAAATCCGTATAGCTTGTCTGAATGCTTGGTGAGGGCGCGTTCATCCTCGAAATGCTTTTCGAGTTTCTTCTTTGTCTTATCCCACGAATTTACGAAACTTTCCGAACGCACGCCCTTAAGGTCAAGAGAGTCTTTACCCCTTGGAAAGAGTGTCTTGAAGAATGATACTATATAATCTGGTTCATCGCCCGCCACCTCCTTCTTCTTGTAGAGCACAGGATGCTTGCCCATATTGTCAATCGTGATATATCCACGATGAGCAAGCCATGGGATAAGGGATATGAGGTCGTTGTCGTCCACAGAATCGTCTATGATGGTGCCCACCTCTGCACTCGACATGCCCTCTGGTGGGAAATACTCAAGCGTCATGGTAGGCTTCTGCTTGCGATGTATAATCTCATATACAAGGAACACCAACGATGTCAATATCAGCAATATAGCAGATACGATGGCAATGTAATACCTGAAGTCTATAGCCTCCCCCTCAAAATATCCCTCTGGCAATGGGACGTATACCGTAACTGCCTCCAGTGGTCGAAGACCTAAGACATATCCTGCTATATGATTGTTGGTCATGAACGTAATGTATCCTCTCTCTTCGTCGTCAGCAGACTCATCATCGTCCGCCCCACTCTCTACTTTCAACTCCTTGCCAATCCCATAAGGTCCAGCATATATCTTGAGGCGCTCGAGACTCTCGGCAGGAATATCCTTGTCAAACATAATGTCGAACGTAAACTCCAAGACATCGGTATTGGTCTCGGGACCTAAAATGGTATGGTACAGCAAGTCACCAACGTCCACATGGTCGTCCTTATACTTATACGTATAATTGATGATATACTCCACCTCGCTATCCGCATACTTGTTAGCGTCGCCAATCTTGATGTTGAGATAGTCCTCATCATCTTCGTCCAGAGAATATGGAGCGGAAATCTTGATGTCCGTGATGTCTGGTCTGTACGTAAACTCCTTGATCTCTCTACCATCCTGAGCCTCAGACATATCTCTGTCTACGTTGAAATGCAATGGGAATGAACGTATGATGCCATGGCGTTTAGCTGTAAATACCACGTTGAGCCTCTCAAATACGGTAATGGTATTGTCCGCGTGTACAGTTGCATTGACATTATAACTGTCTATATAGAATCCTGCGGCAGACGCTGCGTGAGAAAGCTCATACTCATCCTCCTCCTCAATATCGTCTGTATCGTTTTCGTCCTGTGCCGACATAGATACTGGCATCAACCAGCATAGAGCAGACATCAGCAAAGCCATCATGCTAAGCGTAGAGAGATGGCTGATATTATTGTTAGCTTGTCGCTCGTTGTCATTCGCAACGCTGAACATGTTCATCTTATCGAATCCAAACATTTTTGCAAGTATATTAAAAGGGAAAGACATAATCAATGTATTGTACTCTCTGACCGATCCGTTGAAGTATCTTCTGGCACGAAGCAACTCTTCCTCTATATGCACAAGCTGTGACTGAAGAGTGCGAAAGTTCTCGTCTGCCATCAGCTCAGGATACCCCTC
>JAZLKQ010000096.1:0-3583 GCA_045597745.1 Bacteroidaceae bacterium
TGACAGCTCAAGACAGTTCTGAGAAGTACGACACCATCCTCATGCTAATGAACGGTATCGGCATAGCAGGCACTATCGAACGCCTGCCTGACCTCTTCGACCAGTGTAAGGCTCTGCTCTCCGACGGGGGCATGGTACTGCTGGACTCGAGCGACATCAGGTATGTCTTTGAGGAGGACGACGGCTCGTTCAGCATAGATCTCAACGACAACTATTATGGTGAGCTCACTTACCAGATGCAGTACAAGCGCATCAAGGGAGAACCTTTCCAATGGTTGTACATAGACTTCGCCACCCTACAGGCATACGCCGAGGAGCATGGACTGCGTGCCACTCTGATAGAGGAAGGCGAGCATTACGACTATCTGGCAAAGATAGAGCGAATGTAGTAGAAGTCTTTTCATATCGTACCTAATAACAAAAACCTCACGGCCATGTGCCGTGAGGTTTTTGTTGTCTGTATGTATGCAGACTATTTCTTTCTATTGTATCGTCGGAAGGTCGTATTTTCAACATACGTATGTCAAGCCTTCGTCATACGTATGATCAAGCTTCATCGAACGTATGATCAGGCTTCATCATACGTATGTCTATCTGTCTACTGATGTGATGCTTCCTTGTCAAAGTACTCTGCAAGTTCACGCTCCGCCTCGTCAGAGACAACGCCGTATGCTTCATCGTGCTGGCTGACGTCGAGTCCAAGACGTTCTGACTTGGCTGATACTCGCATAGGTATCATCTTGTTTGTGAGCCAGTAGAGACCGAGGCTCACCACGAATGTATAGACAATGACCACGAGCACACCGAGTATTGAGTTGACAAAGACGTCGACACCTCCGTATATGAGTCCTTCGTAGCCGAATACTCCTGTAAGTATGGTTGCAAAGATACCGCCTGTTCCGTGAGTTGGGAACACGTCGAGGGCATCGTCAACCGAAGTGCGGTTTTTCCAATATACAGCCACATTGCACACGAGTGTGGTAAGCATGGCAATGATGATACTCTGGGCTGTGCTGACGATGTCGGCACATGGAGTGATAGCCACGAGACCTACGACGGCACCTATGGCTGCGCCCATACCTGATGGTTTGCGGCCTCGGAGGCAGTCAAAGAATATCCAGCTCATCATGGCTGTTGCGCCCGCCGTGTTGGTATTGAGGAATGCCTTGATGGCTATGCCATCGGCTGCAAGTCCAGAACCTCCGTTAAATCCGAACCAGCCCAGCCACAGCAGTGCGGCTCCGAGTATGACGAATGGCACGTTGGCAGGAAGGTGCTTCTCATGGCTCTTGCGCTGTCCGAGGAAGAGCGCTCCCGCCAATGCGGCTACACCTGATGATGCGTGTACCACGATACCACCTGCAAAGTCGTGTATGTCAAAGAGTTTGTGGAGCAGTCCCTCTGGATGCCATGTCCAGTGGGCGAGCGGACAATATACGAAGATGCAGAAGAGCATCATGAATACCATATATGCCGAAAATCGTACTCGCTCAGCAAATGATCCCGTGATAAGGGAAGGTGTGATGATGGCGAACTTCATCTGGAAGAGGGCGAAGAGTGCCAATGGTATTGTCGTCACGGTAAGTCGTCCGTCTACATATCCATCGGTGCCTGGCACGTTGTATGGGTGTGCTCCGACATGCTGAAACATGAAGAACTGTGTAGGGTCGCCTATGAGTCCGAGTCCACCGATGTCATCTCCAAACGAGAGGCTAAATCCGAACACGACCCACATAATGCTGATGATACCCATGGCAATAAATGACTGGAGTATCGTGCTAATTACATTTTTCTTACCGACCATACCTCCATAGAAGAATGACAAACCTGGTGTCATCATAAGCACAAAGATGGTCGCGGTGGTGAGCCACGCTACATTGCTTGCTGTACATACTCCGTCGTCTACGAATGTCCACAGTGCCTGGTCGTCTTCCATACTCCAAATCTTGTCATTCTCTGGCCATACCAACCCTACAAGAGCGATAACTACCATAATGAACATGAGAATGATCCATCTCTTTTCTACCTTCATAAAGCTTTGATTGATTAATTGTTGTGTTGTTATTAAGTGTTTGTTATTTACCTTATATTACTATCATAATGACTTATTGGCGGCACAAAGATAGTACATTTTATTGTTATAACAAACATTTTGACTAACAAATTGTAAAGTGTATATACTATTTGTGCTTACATAATGACATAATAGCCAATATATACGTACTATTTGCTACATACAGCGAATATTCGTATCTTTGGAGCATGATTAGCTAACAATCAATCTACAATCAGACAATGGCTTCAAAAAAGTTGATACGACTCCTCTCGCTTATGCTATGCAATACGGCCGCGACTCTGCCTGCCAGTGCACAGCAGGCTACCGTTCTCAAACAGCAGGACATGGCAAAGTGGGGTGTGAGAGCCGCTAACTACAGTGGCATAACAAAGATAGGGGACAACAGGTATGCCGTCGTAAGTGACAAGGAAGAACAGGACGGATATTTTGTCTTCGACATAGATATAGACCGCAGGGACGGAAAGATTGTGAGCATTCGTCAGCACGACCTCTTCGGAAGTGACAATGCCGAGGTGGACAAGCACGGCATTTCGATACGCGACTGTGAGGGTGTCGCGTATTTCGCTCCAGGCGGGACGATATTTATCAGTGGTGAAGGGGACCAGCAAGTCATAGAATATGACATGCTGGGGCAAACGACTGGCAGACGTCTTGAGATTCCTCCATTCATGAGCAAGGACAAGACATATAGCAATTATGGATTTGAGGCTCTGACCTATTCGGCAGATCAGCATAAGTTCTGGACGACGACTGAGCACACGCTACGTGCGGATGGTGGCGTGATAAGTCCGAAGACATCTTCTGTCGCTGAGGGCGAACTGGGCGGGAGGTGTCTGTTGCGTCTGTGTTCGTTTGATGATAGTCTCAAGTACACAGGTCAGTATGCATATATGACTGACCGCCCTTTGACTGACGATCAGATAGCCACACGCAACTATGCATTTGGCGTTGTGGCAATGACTGCTCTACCTGATGGAGGGGTGCTGATACTCGAGCGGGAATTTGCCGTAACGTCAGGTTATGTGGGTAGTTACGTGCGTAATATTATATATAAGGTGTACCCTTCGGATGAGTACAGGCTCTCGGAGGTCGAGGGCGAAGGTGCGCTCAGCGCATTGCCAGCATCACGATTTGTGCCCAAGACTCTTGTAGCGGAATTTGTCACGAGGCTCAATCTGTCGGTACGCAATCTTGCCAACTACGAAGGCATGTGTCTCGGACCTGTCCTCAACGACGGCAGGCAGACTCTGTTGCTGGTATCCGATTCGCAAGGTGGATACGGCAACTCGATGTATCACATGAAAGACTATATCAAGGTCATAATCCTGCCGTAAATGTATGATATGGCAAAGCCCCACTACCGATGATGGCAGTGGGGCTTTGTATGTAACATCCCTTCCTGCCTCCCCCAAGGGGAGGAGAACAAAGCGCTGTGGTTTATTCTATGCTCTATAGGAGTCCCCTCCTTGGGAGGGGTTAGGAGAGGTTATGCGTAATCAATAGACC
>JAZLKQ010000097.1:0-1860 GCA_045597745.1 Bacteroidaceae bacterium
GAGGAAGGTAAAGTCCTTCATCCAGTCATAGTTGTTGACAAGCTCGGCCTTATTGCTTGCGTCGCTGTCGAAGTCGAGAAATCGGCTCAACTGCTCCTTGATACACTTCACATTGTGACGAAGTGTCTCCTCATCGAGCAGATTGCGCTCCTGACTCTTGCCTGAAGGGTCGCCTATCATACCTGTCGCTCCACCTACGAGTGCAAGTGGCTTGTGGCCACAGCGCTGGAAGTGACGCAGCATCATGACACCACATAGGTGACCAATATGTAGGGAGTCTGCAGTAGGATCGATGCCGAGGTATGCTGTCACCTGCTCTTTCTGGAGAAGTTCGTCTGTGCCTGGCATCATCTGATGTATCATGCCACGCCAGGTGAGTTCTTCTATAAAATTCTTCATCTTGTTATATTCTTTTTTACATTTACAATCTATACAGAGACCTCAACGTACCGTCCATATCGCATCGACGAGCGTCCGAACAGCATGTGTCTGTCTCTTAACAGCGTGCAAAGGTAAGCATTTATTTTCAGTTATTGTTGCTGTTGCGATTGAAATTGTTTGAGCACTTCCTGCGCTGCCTCCATCTGGTCTTCAAACACAAATACGTCGACACCGGTGAATGCAGTCAACAGTCCGCCGAAGAGATTGGTCATATTCTCATTGTGCAGAGCGGAGTCTATGCCTTCCTGCTCAAGCAGATGCTGGAGCAGATGCGCCTCAACAGAGTTGTTGCAGGTAGTTAGTTTTGTAGTACGCATATTAAGTAGTATTTGAAGCCTCCAATTCCTCAAAGGGGACGGATAGCACCTACCCTACCCCCTTTGAGGAACATTTCACCATACGGTGCAGAGGCTGCATTAGGGAATTATTACTTCAGCACCTTCTTGCCGTCCTGTATATACACTCCACGAGCAGGCTTGTTGATACGACGGCCCTGCAGATCATATACTGCAGCATTGGCATCAGCACTCTGCATCTGTACGCCCTCTATAGCTGTAGGGAGTGTCTCCTCATACTGATCCTTATAGTCTGCTGCTACCTCGCCGACATCTGTCATGACAGCCTTGACCTCTTCGGCTGTGAGTGGATAGTTGTATATACGGAAGTCGTCCATCCTACCCTTATACAGTGGATCGGCAGGGAATTGTGAACGTGCTATATAGTTCATGACTGGTGCGATGTCTGATGGCTTGATAGTAAACTTGTCTGATGATGCAAGCTCTTCGCCATCATAATACATTGTGACCTTATCGTTTGCGATAGTGATAGCGATATGATGCCATGATGTTGGCGCCAGATTGCGACCTGCAGAGAGTATCTGTTCGTCACCCTTATTCTTCATGACAAATCTCATCTCACTACCATTGCCTGGGCAGAGGAACATGTACTGATCAGTGCCGTTACCGAAGTCAAATATACGCTGCCAAGCTGATGTGCTTGATGACCAGTACGTCCAGAGTGTGATGGTCATCTCGTCATGGTTGGCAATGGTGTAAGGGAGCTGCATGTATGAGCTACCGTCGAAGCTGAATGATCTTGTGCCTGACTTAAACTGAGTGTTAAGTTTTAGATATGATGCCGTACCCCAGAGTGAAGCCTTGAGCTGGTTGGCTGTCTCGTCTTCGAGGTCATCATCAAACTGCAACTGCATCACCATTGAGCGCTCCTCTATGGTCTTTGCCTCGAGTGGGAGAGATGCCTGCGAACGGTTGCCTGAATAGTCGACTGCTATTACCTTATATATATAAGGTGTACCAGGAGTGACGTTATTGTCCACAAATGATGTGGTAGTCAATCCACGAGCTATCGTATTCCACTCATCACCCGCTCCACGAATGATAGTGTAGCTTGCGAGGTCCT
>JAZLKQ010000098.1:0-2610 GCA_045597745.1 Bacteroidaceae bacterium
GGTGATGGAGCTGTTGTGCATCACTAAGCCAAGCACACCGACACTCACAGCACCTTCATCGGTATGTACCTCAAGTGGCATGGAGCGAAGTTTTCCATCGGCAGATACCCTACCCTGACTGTCAGACAGCACGTCACGCATCTGCTGACACAGGTACTCCTCATAGGGACACCCATCGGTGACATGTACATCGCCCGACATAGACATCAGGGCGACACCATCAGCAAGTCTTATGTCGCTCACTCCATCGTGTATGGTACGTAGCAGGTCCTCGTTGGCTGTATCGAAGAGAGTGGAGTTGAACTCAATAATCTGTCTCATGTTAAACGTTGACAGCATATTGTGCCTATAGTACAGCATATAGTATGCAATAAGTCCGAGCAATATGAGCAGTATGATGATGATGATGATAGTCTGTTCCATGACGTTGACCTCGTGAGTCGAGTCGCAATACATCTCTATCTGTACATCCTGAGCCATAAGCTTGTACAGACGGCTGTATATGTCGTTGTTATATCTGTAGAGCCGCCAGTCATTAATGGCAAGAGCAGATATAGCCATCTCGTTGCGAAGGGTAAGGATAAGGTCGAAATCCGAATATACACCTTTGTTCCACCAGTCTATCTCATGTCTGCAGCCTTCATTTCCAACACTAAGGAGAAGTGAGTCGTTGGACGTAGTCTTAATATAATATGAGTTGAGACTCATGATAGCAGAGTCCGCATAAAGGAGAGCATCATCGTAGAAACTGTCTACATTGCAGTAATATACCATGTCGACATAATACGTTGCCTGACGAATGAGCGAGTCTTCTCTCAGTTTGGTAATATTCTGGTGAAAGTCATCGACTAACGTGTCATCTGCATGGCTACATGCACCCAGTCCTATGGTTAGTATGATGATTGATATGGTATAAATAGCCTTGAGCACGCCCTTTGGGAGGCGGAAATAGATGCGACTACCCTTGCCCACCTCACTTTCGATGCCAAACTTGCATACTGAGAAGATGTTGTTTGTCTTGCGATACTTCTCTATGATGCCCTTACAGTTGATCAGTCCAAAACCAAAGCCTTTATTCTTCCTCAAGTCATCGTCATCCTGAGGATTGCCAATAGTACTCGAGTCATATACCTTCTCACCAAGTATCATGTCAACATCACTGGCTGATATACCACGACCAGTATCCGACACTGATATCTCAACATATTCGTCAGTCTCCTCGGCTGACAGCGTGACATCTCCACCCTCTGGAGTATACTTTCTTGCATTCTCGAGGAGAGTATTCATCATAAACAGCGTCAATGCCTTGTCTGCCTTCACTATTGCATCAGAATTGTTTACCGTAAGAGAAATGTGTTTATTATCAAATGAGTTACGGCTTTTACTTAGAGTATCAAACAAAGGTAAGAGAGAGAAGTTCTCGATATTAAGACTCACTACACCTTGACGTATCTTTATCCAGTGGGACAATACCTCATTGTAGTCATTGATCTTGTCTATCAACTCCTTGAGATAAGCCAGCGACCACGATGATTGTTGATTGTCAACGCCATTGCCTGCAGCAGATTTCCACTTGTCAATCTCATGTACAGCCCTGTCAAGAAATGGCGTTATACCATATACTATAGATATGCTCGTGAGCTTGTCCACATAGTCACGCTTATTCTCTTCGAGATGCTTCTCGTGCAGATAGCGCTCGCTTTCGATTCTCCTTCTTCTGTCGCTCATAGTGACAAGCATCAAGCCTCGAGTCACTGTCCATTGGAAAAATACACGAATGACAGTCAGTAGCTCACGATCATAACTCCCCAACCGCAGACTGCTCACCTCGACATCAGCCCAGTCGCTGCCGACACCCTTGATTAGTGCCTTGACATCATCATCTACAGCACCATGGAGAGCCTCCCTGATGTCCGACTCATCTTCGGCATCAGACGGCATAGAGCCTGTAATCTTCTGACATATCAGCAAGGCGCGCTTCAACTTCTCTGTCTGCTTATAGTCTCTCTTCTTCAACGTACGGCTGAAATATATTATGCCAACCACAAGCACAAGCATCAACACAACCACAGCGGCAAGCATCATGTTGACCTGCTTGTTTTCCGACTGCAACGTCTCATACCTTTGCTCCATCTCCCTGTCTTGACGAGTCACATCCATGATATCAAGATAGATATTGCGGTTGTAGTCAGATTCTTGTTTCAAGCCCAAAGCACTATATATGATGCATAGCTGCTCTCTGACCGTTGCCATCCATTCCGGTACACAGTTGGAGCCCGGATCGTCCATCCATCTTTGCTCGATAGACAGAGAGTCCGAGAGTCTATCGTATGGCTTTAGCATACATGTATCTCTCTTGCCAGTAGTCATGATATGGTGGATGTTGATACATTCGAGAGCCTTACATGCCGTGTCGAGAGCTATCTCATTGTTGCCTTGGGCAAGGTAGTAGTCGCTGATAGTGAGATAAGCGTCAGAGAGATTGTATAGCGACCCATATTCACGAAACAGTCTCAATGCCTTCTGAGCCATGTACAGCAATAGTGTATCATTGCTTATCGTGTCGGCGCCAATAAGTTCCTTGACGTAAGCCATACGGCTTGGACGAAA
>JAZLKQ010000099.1:0-2432 GCA_045597745.1 Bacteroidaceae bacterium
CCGGACGCTTGGACTATGAGTTATGACAAATTGTATTTCATTTGCACATCTGGACTGCCACATCATACATGTAGTTACAATACAAAATTGCTGGACGGTCAAATCACTTTGACCGCCCAGCTGAAACTTAATCAAATGTTAACTGAATCTTTTTCAATACCATGAATTATTGCCTGTGAGCTATTCGCCTGAACCACCACAGACTCATGTAAGTCTACATAATATATATATCGAGTTTGATTTTTTCTGATGCAAAAGTATAACATTATGTCAACAGGTCGGGAATGAATTGTCAAAACTATTTTGCGTACAAGATTATTTGCAAATATTTACGTTTTGAACGCCCGATTTTGATGATTTTGACGTATTTTACGGTTTGTTGTTGATAATATTTACCATTTGTCATGCTTTTGTGCAAATTAATTGCCCACTTTGTTACGCAATGTGTAATATTTCATTATCTTTGCATACAACAAACGACAATAGTCTAACAAATTTATAAACTAATATTCTCTGTAGTGTGAACGGACAGTAGTTCACAACCTGATGCAAGACCGATGGAACTATCTCTTACAATTAAGATATTCATGCTTGGCGTCATGTCGATGTTTTTCATCTCGCTCTGTATAGGATTTGCGAAGCGTGTGAAAGGCATGGATGGAGTCAACGCCAAGACTATATATTTCCTCTCCGCCAAGGCAATGGGCTGGATGACGCTACAATGTGCAGTGACCTTTCTTGTCGAAGCCTTTGATGCGGCAAAGCTTTTCAATATAGATGGCGATGGTCCATACGACACATTTGAGTCCAGTATAGGAATGCTTGACATGATGGTCACTCCTGTGTTTGGAGTGCTTCTGCTGAGCCTGGCAAAGGCAAAACCAGTGAAGAGCATCGTGCTGTACGCATTTCAGCTACCTATATTTATAGCATTGATAGCCGAAATCGTAACGAAAGAAGAATGGATATTCTACACCTTATATATATATATATTCCTGTGCACCTTACTGGTCATAGTACTTACACATATATATGTACACAAGTATCAGCATCTGCTCATGGAGACCTACTCCAATACTGCCCGACGTGGCAACTCATGGGTGTTGGTATTTGAATATTTCCTCATTGCGCAGTTTTCCTTATGGTTAGTCCTTGACATGCTAATCAAGAGCGATGTGTCAAGTATATGTTATTATGCCTTCAGCCTCGTGTTGTGGACTATGTATGTAAGACGCATCAGGATGCAGAACTTTGACGTGAAGGTACTTGACGAAGCGGAGCAATACGATGTGGCAGAACTTCCACAGTCGGACACGGCAGAGGACATACTGCCTGCAGACATGCCGAAGGCAGACGAGCAGACTGCTGTCGTCTCCGATGTGCCAGACGAGCAGAGGCCTGCCAGCCACAAGGACTTGACCTACGCACGACTGGGCGAGCAGATACACAAGTACTGTGTAGAGGAGCGCAACTTCGCCAACCCTGACCTCACAGTACTGGACCTTGTACGTGCTATCGGCTCTAACCGCACGTATACCGCAAAGTGGTTTAGTGACAGAGGGGAGAACTTCAACGTCTATATCAACAATCTCCGTCTCGAATATGCAGAGAACCTCCTCCGCAATACGGACGAAAGTATCGTCAACATCTATACGAAGTCAGGATTTAGCACACCGCACAACTTCCGACGTGTGTTCAAGTTGAAGTACGGCTGCTCTCCTACCGAGTATAGGGCAAACATGGGGAAATGAATAACCTCCCCCTGCCCCTCCCAAGGAGGGGTGATGCTGATGGAAAGGGGATGATCGTCGTTACGCTTGTCGAAATCCGAACAGAAAACGAAGATGGAACCACTTAATCCATGGAAGTGATATACACACTTGATTAGATTGAAATATATTGCTAAATAGATTAGCCCTGAGCAACGGATGCTGCTCAGGGCTAACTGTATGTGAGAGATATTGACCTTTAGTCGAGCTTGTCTGCTTCGATATTTGCGTTGACTTCCTCCTGAGTGACAGCGTGATTCTGGAGGTCGCCAGAGATGTAGCGGTCGTATGCCTGCATGTCGATGAGACCATGACCAGAGAGATTGAAGAGGATGACCTTCTCTTCGCCAGTCTCAATGCACTTCTTAGCCTCATTGATAGTAGCTGCGATAGCATGGCATGACTCAGGTGCAGGAATGATACCTTCACTCTTTGCGAAGAGTACGCCTGCCTCAAATGTCTCTATCTGGTCGATGTCTACTGCCTCGATGTATCCGTCCTTGATGAGCTGTGACATGATCACACCTGCACCGTGGAAACGAAGACCACCTGCATGGATGTTGGCTGGCTTGAAGCGGTGACCGAGTGTATACATAGGGAGAAGTGGAGTATAACCAGACTCATCAGCGAAGTCATACTTGAATACACCCTTAGTGAGCTTAG